>NZ_QGHD01000004.1:0-95109 GCF_003148885.1 Hallerella porci
CTGTCCGGTAAAAAACGGCCGAACTTTTCGTAGAGCGACTTGTAGACGGCCTCGAAGAACTTGCAGGGGCGTCTGTTGTTCGCGTCGGAAAAAGTGCTCATCTTCAGCGGTCCCGTGAACCCGGCGTGCCACAGGTGCCTCGCTTCCGTGTTCACTCCCGTAAGGATTTCGCGCAGGGACCTGTAATTTTTGAATACAGCGAACAACAGCACGAGCAGGTGCTGGAACCCGTCGAACTTCTTGACATAGCGTTCCCCGCCAACGCTGCGGGATTGCCTCAGAATTTCGCCTTTAGAGAGGTATTTTGTGATTTGTGCGTATATCGGCTGTCCGGTAAAATTTCTACTTTCCATGGTGCTTTTGAGCTTGTTTTTGATTGCAAACTGAACAATAGTCAAAAGTGGCGACTCCCGGAAACGGAAGTCGCCTTTTTTTGTTAGATTTCAGGTTGAATTAAAAAGTTTTACCGGACACTAATAATTCATAACAAATTCTCTTTCGCATAACATCAAACGAATCAGAATCTTCTATGAGTTTTTTTTCTAGTCCCTCGTTAACTATATAAGTAAAAGCTTTTTTTGTATAACAAGTTTCTCCATTAGCGATAATATATTTTTCAATTGTTCTAGACTTAGCCAATAAGCAGCACAATTGATAATCTGGATTGATAGTATTAAAATTGCTATTTACATGAGCTCGTTGACGATGTTGGCTACTTGTTAAAAGAATCAAATTTTCTAAATACGCAGCAAGAAGGGGATATTTTGACTTCGGAAAAATGTGATGAACCTCTGTAGCTTTTCCTGCAGCAAGATCATCATTAACTTCACTAATTTCACCATGCATCTGTTTGATTAAACGGATAGCTTTCTTCACTTGATAATCAAGATAAAAATTCTCATTGATATTTTTTATTTTTGTTTTTTCTGATTCTTCTCGTGTTTCTGACTTTTTCTTTCCGGTATCACGCCAATTTAATCGATTATACATTAAATCGTACCAATTCAAAATTTTGCCATTACTTCCAGGAAGACCTTTAGAAAAAGCAAATATATTAAATACTTTATGAAACATTCTATCACAATCTATTTTGGACTGAGAAGGAGTATTTGCCGAAATAAATTTGTGGTATCGAGAGTAGATTGTATCTTTCGCTAAATTTGGATTTTCTTTACACATTGATTCATATTCATCAAAAAATCTTTTTATACCACTTTGTTCAACTACTGCTTTGAAAAAAAAGTAAAGAAATTGAAAAGCGTTTCGTTCTTTGATGGATATAAATTCAAGTACTTTTTGTTCAGCTACTTTAAATATTAGATTACGCCCTTGATTGACAACATTTAACACATGAGCGTATGCTAGCAATTTTAAAGGCTGACTCAAAACCTTATTATATTCATTTCTCGCTTTTGGGTCTGTAGGAGAAGGTTTGCCAAAAACTACTCGGCAATTTTGTTCAAAAAATGTTTCTTCCCATAAATCATTAATCGAAAATGATTTATTTGCACAACTAGTATTAAGAATACAATCTGCAATGAAGCATACAATATCAGGTGTGCATTTTTGATCTACATAACGAGCATCATGATTTATCCGAATATCAAAATCATTAAACCGATTGAAGAATATTTCTAAATCCATTTTTATTCCCCCTGTTTTATTTTCCCAAAAAAGAAAACCGCATTAGAATCAATATTTAGAGATCTAGTTCCAAAATTTCTTGCGATTCTATAAAATTGCGAAAATTCATCTGTAGCAAAATATGCCAAGTCTTTTTTTGTAATGACTATTGTTTTATCTTTTGTTTCAAGAATAGCAACAGAGCCATCTGCAATACAATTTTTAGGCAGAAAACAAGCTCTAGGTTTATATGTAAGGTTTGGAACAAGTATGCAATTATTCTTATTCAAAAAAGAGCCAACAGCAAGACCAGAAACATCATCGATATAACAGTCGTATCCTTCAATATTTTTTATTTCATTATTCCCAATATTTCTCGATTTTAATACACGAATTTTCCCTACATTTTTCGTAATCTTTTTTGTTATCGTTCGATCTCTAAAAGCACTAAATATTCCAAAAGTCATTTTTCTAGCAATTTCATCAAATTCAAGATTACGGTAAAGAAGCCAATATGGGTAAACCTTATCTGTGATATAAGATTGTTTTTGCTGAAAAATTGCATCCGTGATATAAGATTCAATGATTGTATTTTCTGCTATTTGATTATGCCATACTACAAATGCAACCGTTTCAATTTTAACACCCTTAAATCCATGTTCTCCAAAATCAATAACTTTTTCAATTTTATGATTTGCAAGAATTTTTCTCGTTAAATTGAATTCTGGTGCGCTAATTAAACTCTTTGGAACAATAAGCGAAACCAATCTTCCACAGTCTAATGATTTTTCAATAAAGAAAGAAAAAAGATTATTTGTATCCTTGTTTACCACAGTATTCTTATACATGGATAAAAGTTTTGGATTTCCCGTCAATTTTTTATACGGAGGATTTCCTACAATGATGTCGTAGATTTCTTTATTCTGATACGTCAAAAAATCTGCAACAATAAAATTGATATGTACATTTGAAGGAACATCTATAATTTTCAATAATTCTTTAACAATTGAAATACTATTTGAATCAATATCAAAGACATCTATGCAAACGTTTGGAACATCCCTATATTTTTCTATTAAGCCTGGAATAAAATTTCCAACACCTGCAGAAGGCTCCATTATTTTTAGCGATTTAAAATTCTTTGAATCAGGAAGAGATTTTAGTATTGAATAACAAATATTAGATCGTGTATAAAAAGCTTCATTATTTTCACGAAGTGCGTTTGCATATTCCGCAATTTTTGAAAGATTGATAAAGCCAAGAGTATGATGTTTACGAATGTAACACAGAATAGATTCATTATTAGATATGTTTTCATCTTGAATTAAATGAAGAATTTCGCCATCAGAATAAAGATTTTCTATTGCGAATTTGATCTTAAATGCAATCTGTTGAAATATAATTGTGGGGACAGCTTCGCCTAAATTTTGTCGAATATTGATGCTCATCTTGGCGAGATATTCTTCTTTTTCTTGCAATGGCAATGCGTTTAGTTGCACATAAGGAATTCGATTCCATTCAAAATCCTTTGGGACTGACATCATCAACATCACTTCCCTAATGCTGAATACACGATTATCAACTGGATGAATTGTATTCTGACTGGCTAAAATATCATTTCTTGTGTGGATACATGGAGGAACTTTATCCCAAAATTGCCTTGTATATTTATCGCCATTTTTTTCCACATTGAATACTTTCTTTCCATTTTCAATATGATATGGACGACGATTAATTTCTTCATTTTCAAAAGCGCCCTGCCCCTCTTTGAGATTTTCAATCCAAGGTACCATTATGGGATTATATTTTCTAAAAGCGTGATATATATCTTCTTTAGATATTTCACCCATTACCTTTAGCGAAGGTAAATGCCCTATTACTTGGCGTAAAGTTTTTTCCTTTTGACGATTAGGAAAAATATCGTATGGAGAAACATCAAGAATGTCTTTACGAACGCCTAATACCAAAGTGCGAGTTCTGCTAGATGGACAACCATAATCTTTAAAATTAACGACTTTATAAAGAATATTATAGATGCCTTCTAAATTCTGAGAAATCGCGTCAAAGATTGATTTAAAATTTCCATCTACATCTAAGCAAGATGTTCCAAGAAACGCTTTGACATTTTCATATACAAAAAATTTTGGTTTCAAATCCTTAGTCATTTTTATTGATTCTATCACTAAGGAGTTTCGTTTCATTTCCTTTTTTTCATCATTTTTCTTATGATTGATATAAGACATTCCTTGACAAGGAGGAGTTGCAATTAAAACATCTAATTCATCAACATTATGCTTTTTTCTCCAAAAACTAACCTCAGAAAATATTTTTTCCTTGGTTTCATCCAACGTCATATCCCCACAAATGTACCCAGAATCATAGCGACATTTCTGATTACATTTTTGAACCTCCAAACGACGAGCTAACAATTCAACCGTGGCTACGCAATCAAAACCTTCTTTTTTAAAACCGAAGCACCCTACACCTGCACTACTAAATAAACTGATATAGGTTTTAAGTTTTTCAGTCACTCTCGTTCCTCGAGTTGAAGGTGAACGAGTTCACCCTCGGTCGGGAACAAGAAACCGCAATGTCAAAACAAGTCAAGAAAACGCCCGCAAGCGCACGCGTGTACGTGCGCAAATTCCTCTGGGAACTGAATGGCTACAGCATGCCCAGGGTGCACCATGACCTATGCAATCATAAGTCAACGAACGTTTGTCTTATTCTAATGTTCTGAAGTTGTCGAAGTTTCAGGAGCGAACAAGAGCAAACCCAGCAAGAGTTTTTCTTGCCGCATTCCCCACAACGCGATTTAAAATGAAAAAGGCGTGAGGTTGAATGCGCTTACCCACTGAGGCCTTCGACTGCCCGGACATAATAAACGCAAACAACCCACGCCCCATAAGGTCGCAATGCGCACAGGCAGATCTAAAAAAGTATGCATGTAGCAAAACGATGCCGCTAAGTAAAGCTTAGCAACAAGCGTGAGCGTTGCCTTATTCCTTATCCGTGAAATTGTCGAAGTTTCAGTGAGGAACAAGAACAAAACTCTTTATGTACAAAAGGAAATATAGATAATCGCATTTGACGCCAAATGTCAAATTGATTAAAGAATGTGAATTTTTTTGAAAACGGAAAAGGACGATTAAAAAATGAGGGAAAAAGGAACCGCTTGCGCGGTTCTTTCTTACAAGACTTTGATTTCGTTGATAGAGAGGCCGGTGCTTATACGAATGCCCCGTTCAACTCCTCGATGACTTTATCGTCCAAAAACTCTTTCAAATAGAATGAAATTTTTTTCAAAAGGTCTTTGGCCTCGGCGGGCGGCAACTTTTGAAAGCGACTTTTAAATTGCAGCAATGCTTTGAGTAATTTTTCGCGGTCAAATGCATATTTCATCGCGGTCAAGCCCATCGCCGTTGCAACATCGTCGCAGCCGGTGCAATCTTCGTCGGAAATCATTTTCATATCGATGAAACTGCATTGACAAGGCAGCGCAGAACTCAAAAAGTAATCGCTATACCTTTCACGCAAAATTTTCATCGGATCCCACGAACCTTTTCCGTTGTAAAAAACGAAAGCCCATGTCGGCAGCAGTCCATACGGATTATCTTTAGTGTACAATTCCATCCCCATATCATTCTGCACTTCCATCACCATATCGGCATAGCGAGAAATTTGTGCGAATACAGATTTATATGAGCCCGATTTGTGCGCCAAAAGCATCCCGATCAATCCGGGAAGCCCTTTCGCATTTTTCACACGGAAAGCCAAATCGGCTTCGCCCGTTTCGTCTACTTCGGAATACGAATCCGGAATCCGCTCAAGCGAATTCAAATCGAAAAAATTCAAAAACTCAGCACTTTCCGGATTCTGCTTCGCACACAGTTTCAATAACGCTCGCGAATGATTTTCATCGGCAAAAAGCCAGCGGAAAAATGCATCGTGACTGCGATGAGATTTTTGATTTGTCATTTTGTTCTCCATTGGGAACGCCCCCAAAAAAGCGAATAGAAAAATTTTTTTCTATCTAAGAGTATAGACGTTTTTTTTGGGAAAAATATTCTAAAAGTAAAGAAGATTTTACTTAAAATCGAAAAAAGTGGAAAGAAAGATCTTAGAACTTAGATTTTAGAGCTTAGAATTCCTAAGATAATTGATCATTCACAATTCAAAAGTGAGCCGGCGTATACGCCCGCATCCTTTTTTGTCATCCTGAACGGAGCCGCAGACACATCCGCCGTGTCATCCTGAACGGAGCCGAAGGCGAAGTGAACGGATCTAGCTTTTTTTTCGCAATGAGAACAGCTAGATCCTTCACTGCGTTCAGGATGACACGCAGGGCATTGCGAAGGGATGACAAACTCTGTGTCATTCTGAGTGGAGCCGAAGGCGGAGCGATATATGAAACTTGGAACTTTAGTTCCTTAGTTGAATTAAGCCCTTTGGGGTAGAATCTAGCAGTAATTTTCAGCGTTAAAAATTAAAAGAAGATATTTTTCGTTCAAGATTTGCCCAAAAATTTTTAAAGATGACTTCCCGCACTCAAAATATGTCCAAAAATTTTTTAAAATGAGTTCCCGCCGCCCAAATATTGGCAAGAAATTTCATTTGAACCCTCCATCCCAAAAAATATTGGCTAGAAATTTCATTTGAAACCTCCATCTGAAACTTTGGAGGCTAGAAATTTCATTTGCTTAGAGCTTAGAATTTCTAAGTTCAAAGATCTCAGCTCTAAGTTCTCAAAAAAACTCGCGCCTACGCCGCGCCAAATTCTACCTTCCTCATTTAATTCATTTTAAGAAAAGTCCGATTTTTTCAATATCGAGAAATGTGATGAAAACAAATAAAGCGATAAAAAGCGACATGGCGATTTTTTGAATGAGCGCCTGCTTTTCTTGCGAAACGGGTTTACCGCGGATTGCTTCGATCAAAAGGAATAAGAGGATGCCGCCATCGGTAATAGCAAGCGGGAGTAAATTCATCACGCCTAAATTGATGCTGATGAGGGCAAGCATCATCAAAAATTCTTGGAAGCCCGCCATCCAAACATTGCCCATGACAGCGACAATTGTCACCGGTCCCGACATTGCATCAACTTTCACTTGACCTTGGAAGAGACGCTTAAAATAACGGAAAACGCTCGTCGTCAATTTCCAACTTGTCGCACTTGCTTTGACGACTGCATCCGGCAAATTGCGCTTCACAATATGCGTTTCACGGAACATCACATATTGCATCCGAATGCCAATCATGTAGCGTTTATATTCTTCATTGTAAACGGGCGAAACTTCTTTATAAAGGGTATCTGCGCCGCGGTGAATGGTGAGAGTCAGAGGATTCCCTTCGGAGCCGCTGATAAATTTGACGACGCTTTGATAATCGTAAAGCCATTGATGATTGATTTCGGTAATCGTATCGCCTTTTAAGACGCCGACTTTTTCGGCAACGCTTCCGGCGAACGGAGTTTCTGCGACCACAATTCGATGCCGCGGATAAATTCCCGCATCGCCAACTCCCATGTGAATATTTTCGTCCGAAGAATCCTGCGCCGGAATAATCATTTCTTGAGGAATTAACATCGTCGAAATCGTATCGCCGCCGCGAGTGAGTTTAATCGAAACATTCGCTCCGATTCGCACGCCGATTTGTTCCCGAAAATCATCCCAGCCCGCAGTCGCTTTTCCATCGACTTCAAAAATCGTATCGCCCGGTTGAATTCCCGCTTGAGCCGCAGCGCTTTCAGGGACGACGAGTCCGACGATTAACCGCGAAGATTCCGGTTCTTCGACTCCCCACATGTAAAGTCCGACCAAAAGGAAAAACGCAAAAACGATATTGACAAACGGCCCCGCAAAAGCAATCGCCGCCCGAGCGCCCACACTTTTTTTAGCAAATCCACGCGGGTCATCGGATTCGGGCGAGTCCGGATTTTCGCCTTCCATCGCCACATAACCGCCGAAAGGAATGAGCGAAATGCAATATTCCGTTTCCCCTTTTTTGAACCGCAGCAATTTTTTGCCAAAGCCAATGGAAAATGTGTTGACTTTTACCTTATTCCATTTGGCGACGATAAAATGTCCGAGTTCATGTATGAAAACCAAAAAGCTTAAAGCAATCAGCCCAAGCACAAACATCGCCACATTGGAGAAGAGGTGTTCCATAAATTGAATTATAAAAATGAAGAGTTAAAAGTTCGGAATGAGGCTTTGCGCCAACTTTCTTGCTTCGGCATCGGCAGCGAGGATAGTTTCCAAATCGAGTTTGCCCGAAACCGTCGGCGTTTTCGCGATGACTTTTTCGACTCCCGCAGGAATATCCATAAAGCCGATTTTCTTTTCGAGGAAAGCGTTCACCAAAACTTCGTTTGCAGCGTTCATCATCGCGGTATAAAGTCCCGCTTTTTTGCCGCATTCGATAGCGATTGCTAAGCAACGGAATTTTTCTAAATCCGGTTGGAAGAAAGTAAATTTCCCGACTTCGGCGAGATCCAAACGATCCGTTTTGAGCGGGATGCGTTCTGGCCAAGTAAGTGCCACCTGAATAGGAATTTTCATATCCGGAGCACCGAGCTGCGCCATCAAATTGCCATCGCGGAATTGCACAAGAGAATGCACGCGACTTTGCGGATGCACAACGACTTTAATTTGTTCGTAAGGAATGTCAAACAAGAAATGCGCTTCGATGACTTCGAGGCCTTTATTCATCATGCTCGCCGAGTCGATTGTAATTTTTCGACCCATGCTCCAGACAGGATGATTGAGCGCATCTTCAACGCGGATGTCTTTGAATTTTTCGACAGGCCATTCGCGGAAAGGTCCACCCGAAGCGGTAATTTGCAAATTTTCAACTTCGACTTTGGGGCGGTCGGCGAGGCATTGGAAAATCGCATTGTGTTCCGAATCAACCGGAGTCAAATACGCTTTCGGATTTTCGCGAAGCGCTTCTTTGATAACTTCGCCCGCCATCACCAAGGTTTCTTTGTTCGCAAGAGCGATATGCTTTGAAGAACGAATTGCAGAAAGTGTCGGAAGGCATCCGACAGAACCCATTAAAGAATTGAGGACGATATCGGTTTTCGGATCGCTTGCTAATTCGCAGAGTCCGTCCATTCCCGAAAGCACCGGTTTACCGAGTTCTTTTTCAAGAGCCTTGGCTGCGGTTTCGTCAAACATGCAGAAACGTTCCACGTCCATTTCGCGGGCAATTTCCGCCATTTTTTTCCAGTTGCTGTTTGCCGCAATCGCGTAAAGTTTAAAACGATCTGGATGCTGTTTTAAAACGCCGATGGTCGAAGTTCCAATCGAACCCGTTGCTCCCAAAAGACAAACCTGTTTCATCAAATCGCTCCGTTAACAAAATACATCACCAGCACAACTGTCGGCGCCGAAAGGTAGAACGAATCTGCGCGATCGAGAACGCCACCGTGACCGGGGAAAATTTGGCTCGCATCTTTTGTTCCGGACCAACGCTTCAAAGTCGATTCTAACAAATCGCCGACTTGTCCCGAAATCGCAAGAACAATCCCGAGAATCGCTGCGCGCGCATAATCCAAGCCGAAGACAGATGGAGCAAAGAACATGACCCAAGCGACTGCAAAAAGCGTTCCGCAAATCGCGCCTTCCCATGTTTTCTTCGGGCTAATTTCCGGAGCAAATTTATGCTTGCCGAAAAGGCGTCCGCCAAAGTAAGCCATCGTATCGCAGACCCACATCGCTGTCATTACGATGACGAGTTTATAAGAATGTTCAATCGAAAAACTGCCCGAGCCGAGCAAATAAATATTCAAGCCTCCCCATAATCCTAAATAAAGCGGAGCGCCGAGCTGCATCATTAACCACGGAAAAAGATGATCAATTGAAACTTTTGAAAATGCAATTCCGATGTAAATGGCAAAGACGCAGACAAAAACAAGCCCGACTAAATGCGGAACCGGAGCAAGTCCAAAGAAATGTCCCGATTGGAAAATCCACGCAAGAGTTAACGCCACCGCAGTGACAGGCGCCACCACTTGCATCGACGGACCTTTATACATTTTCGAAGCCATCCGTGCCCATTCCCAAGCGCCCGCTCCGCAGAAAAAGCTCATTAAAGCGAGCCGAGAAATATCGTTCAGCCACAAAAGCACAAATGTAACTGGGATAGCAATCGCCGCAAAAAGAATGCGAAGAGTTAAATTACTCATCAAGAACCTTGCCGAAACGGCGTTCGCGCGTATTGTAAAAATCAATCGCTTTTTGAAATTCTTCGTTCGTAAATTCGGGCCAAAGAGTCGGCGTCACATAAAATTCACTGTAAGCAGCTTGCCACAAAAGATAATTCGAAAGGCGGAATTCTCCGCCGGTGCGAATCACCAAATCCGGATCGGGTGCGCCCTTTAAATAAAGATGTTCAGCGAAAACAGATTCGTCAATTGCATCTAACGCAAGAGTTCCCTTTTGCACTTTCTCTGCAATCGCTTTGCAGGCATCGACGATTTCTAAACGTCCGCCGTAAGAAATTGCAAGATTTAATTGCATCCCCGTATTATTCGCAGTTGTATCGATAGCGTGCTGCAGTTGCTTGCGCGGAGCATCGGGCAAACGGTTAATGTTTCCGATGACCACGAGCTTTACATTTTTTTCCATCAAATCTGGAAGTTCCTTGTGAACCATTTCCACAAGGAGCTTCATCAAATAATCCACTTCTTTCGAAGGGCGTTGCCAGTTCTCGGAGCTGAACACATACAAGGTCAAATGTTCCAAGTGCAAATCACACCCGAATTTTACCGCATCAATAGTCGCCTGAGTTCCTTTGCGGTGTCCCAGAAAACGTTCTAAGCCGCGGCTCTTTGCCCAGCGACCGTTGCCATCCATAATGATGGCAACATGTTTCAGCCCGTTCGCCATACCGACTACACCTCGAGCAAGTCAGCTTCTTTGACTTTCAGAATTTCATCGATTTTTGCAATGTAGCTGTCGGTGATTTTCTGAATTTGATCCTGACGCTTTTTGGATTCGTCTTCGCCGAGTTCTTTATTTTTCTTAATCGCATCGTTGGCGTCGCGGCGAATGTTGCGAATTGCGACCTTGCCTTCTTCGGCATGTTTGCGCGCAATTTTTGCGAGTTCAGCACGACGTTCCGATGTGAGAATTGGAATCGAAACGCGGATGCCGTTTCCTTCCATAATCGGCGACACACCGATATTTGCCATTTGAATGGCGCGATTAATCGGTTCGACCATTTGCTTTTCCCACGGGGTCACGAGAAGCATACGCGGTTCCGGCACAGTGACCTTTGCCACCTGCGGAATCGGAGTCGGCGTTCCGTAATAGTCCACGCGGATGTTGTTCAAAATAGCGGGAGTTGCAACGCTTGTGCGGATTTTGGAAAATTCGCGTTCGGTTGCTTCGATCGCCTTTTGCATTTTTACTTCATATTCTTCAGCCATGAAATCCTCTTTCAAATTCGGTACAAGCGATTAGCAATGTACAAGTGTACCTAAATTACCTTCAACAGTCGCCTTGGTCAAGTTCCCTTTTTCCATTTTAAAGACCAAAATCGGCATTTTCTGTTCTAAGCAAAGCGCAACTGCAGCAGTGTCCATCACTTTTAAGCCGCGGTTAATCACTTCGGTGTAGGTAATGTCGTCAAAACGTGTTGCCGCCGGATTTTTCACCGGGTCATCTGTATAAATTCCATCGACTTTAGTCGCCTTCATAATCACATCGCATTCCGATTCAATCGCACGAAGTGCTGCGGCGCTATCTGTCGTAAAGTAAGGGTTTCCGGTTCCTGCGGAGAAAATCACAACAGTTCCCGAAGAAAGGAGAGACAGAGCCCGTCTGCGATTAAAGAATTCGCAGATAGGTTCCATCCGAATTGCAGACATCACGACGCACGGAATGCCCTGCTTATCGAGAGCATCCTGCATCGCAAGTCCATTCATGACAGTTCCGAGCATTCCCATGGCATCGCCTTGAGCACGATTCATGCCGCCAGCCGATGCCGAGATGCCGCGCACCAAGTTTCCGCCGCCGATCACCAACGCCACTTGAACTCCCGACTTCACAACGGATGCGATTTCGGAAGCCATCGTAGTGAGGATTTCGGAGTCGATGCCGTGACCTTTTTCCCCAGCGAGAGCTTCGCCAGAAAGTTTTAAAAGAATACGGTTAAACTTGGTGCTTGCCATAATTAGTTACCTCTTTCGAAACGAACGAAGTCAACGACCTTCAAAGAAGAAAGACCGAATTCGGCGGCCTTGCTCTGGAGGTAATCCTTCACATTGAGTTTCTGCGGGTTCTTGTCGCTCATGAAGAATTCTTGATCTTCGAGGACGAGTTCCTTCAGAACCTTTGCCACGCGGCCATCGATCTGACGTTCCACGAATTCCGGCTTTGTCTTCTTGCCGGTTTCCGCAGCTTGACGTTCGATCTGTTCGCGAGCAATTTCGCGTTCCTTTGCAATGCGATCTG
This sequence comes from Hallerella porci, assembly GCF_003148885.1. Lineage (NCBI taxonomy): Bacteria > Pseudomonadati > Fibrobacterota > Fibrobacteria > Fibrobacterales > Fibrobacteraceae > Hallerella > Hallerella porci. The sequence continues at coordinate 12,084 of NZ_QGHD01000004.1, forward strand.
CTGGGATAGCAGCGTTATTCACCGCTTCCGGAGCAAATGCGGAAGTCTGCATGGCGATGTCTTTTGCGACAGCCTTCAAACCTTCTTCATTGTTCAAAGAACCTTCGAATGCGAGCTTCACGATCACGCCGACCTTACCATTCATGTGATTGTAAGAGCCGAGGATTTCGTTTGCACCGCAAGTAATGACGCGGAGTTTGCGGAAGTCGATGTTTTCCTGGATCTTCACGAGAACATCCTGGAGCTTGTCACCGATTTTCACACCGTCAACGACAGCGTTCTTCAAGTCATCCACCGAGTTGATGTCTTGAGTTTCGCAAGCCTTCACTGCGAGATTTGCAAGAGCGACGAAGTCTTGGTTCTGAGAAACCGGTTCGGTTTCGCAGCCGAGTTCGAATGCGACAGCGCGATTTGCAGCCATCACGAGGAACACGCGACCTTCTTTCGCAGCCTTGTCCGCACGCTTTGCAGCGACAGCAGCACCCTGCTTACGGAGAAGTTCGAATGCCTTTTCCTGATCGCCTTCAGCTTCGGTCAAAGCCTTCTTGCATTGCATCATACCCACGCCAGTCTTCTGACGGAGTTCGTTTACCATTGCGGCAGTAATTGTAATCGCCATTGTTACTTTTCCTCAGCGGTTTCGGACTTTTCTTCGGACTTCGGAGCAGCCTTGCGCGGCTTGAAATTGCGCTTGCGCGGAGCGTCATCAAACTTCTTTGCTGCAGATTCTGCATCCGCAGTCTTTGCCACTTCAGAACGAGTCGTCACGTTTGCTGCGATGTAGTCCACGATGAGCTTGATAGACTTCACAGCGTCATCGTTTGCCGGAACCGGATAATCCACGAGGGTCGGATCCACGTTCGTGTCGCAAATGCCGATGATAGGAATGTGCAAACGACGAGCTTCAGCCACAGCGATGTGTTCGTGATGGAGGTCGGTGACAACGACGAGACCCGGAAGGGTTGCCATTTCACGGATACCGCCGAACACGCCGAGCATCTTTTCGCGGAGACGAGTCTTGTCGAGAACTTCCTTCTTGGAGAGTTCTTTGAAGAGTCCGTCAGCTTCCATTTGATCAATCTTATCGATTTGCTTAATGGACTTGCGAACAGTCTGGAAGTTGGTGAGCATACCACCGAGCCAGCGGTTCGAAACGAAGAAATGATTCGTCTTCTGAGCAGCTTCTTCCACGATTGCGCGTGCCGTGGGCTTTGTACCGACGAAGAGAACGCTCTTGCCTTCGCTCGAAATACGAGCAGCGACCTTGCCTGCTTCTTCAAGCATCTTGATCGTCTTGTCGAGATTGATGACGTAGATGTCATTCTTCTTCGCCAAGATATACGGCTTCATTTTCGGGTTCCAGCGCTGAGCCTGGTGACCAAAGTGAGCGCCAGCAGAGAGGAGTTCTTCAACGGAAGGCAGATTAGCCATGATAATTTTCCTTTTTTCGGTTGTTCTTCCCGGCGGAAAAATCGCAAAGCCCAAAGGCCACCGAAGCGATTTTTTGAATAGGCCGGTGCTTGTTATGCCCAAACGAAATTATTTGAGCGCGGAAAATTTAGAAAAATTCATCTTTCTAAGAAAAAATGCAAACGCAAATTGCCCCCAAAAACCATTCCGATTCCCGTGAAAATGAAGCACAAAAAAAGCCCCCGAAAACGGGAGCTTTTTTGCAAATTTCTTTGCCAAGCGATTAACGCTTGCTGAACTGGAAGTGCTTACGAGCCTTCTTGCGGCCGAACTTCTTACGTTCCACAGCACGAGAATCACGGGTCATGAGACCTTCTTTCTTGAGAGCGGACTTGTCTTCGGCGTTGTTTGCAACGAGAGCGCGAGCAATGCCCAAGCGAACTGCACCCATCTGGCCAGCGATTCCACCGCCATGAGCGTTCACTTCAACATCCCACTGGTCTGCATTGTTGAGAACTGCAAACGGAAGGTTTGCAATCATATCTTGCACGTCAGAGTGGAAATATTCCTTAAAATCGCGACCATTGATGGTACGCTTGCCGGAACCCGGCTTCAAGATAACAGCAGCGATGGCGTTCTTGCGACGACCGGTGCCACGGTAGATCTTCTTAGATTTTGCGGTAGTAATAGAGATATCCTCCGTCCTAGAAATCGATGCTTACGGTTTCGAGGTGTTGGGCCGCGTGCGGCTGTTCCGCACCAGCGTAGATTTTAAGTTTCTTCAGCATCTTCTTGCCGAGAGAGCTGTGCGGGAGCATGCCCCAGATCGCTTCCATAAGCGGTTCTGTCGGGTGCTTTTCCATCAAAGCTTCGTAAGAAATCCAGCGTTCACCGCCAATGTGACCGGTGTGGTGGAAGTACTGCTTCTGTTGAGCTTTCTTGCCGGTGGTTGCAACCTTGCCAGCATTGATAATCACCACGAAGTCGCCAGTATCGACGTTCGGGGAATAGATAGCCTTGTGCTTGCCCATCAAAAGGCGGGCAGCAGCGGTGGCGACGCGACCGAGAGGCTTGCCTTCGGCGTCGATGAGCTTCCACTGACGAGTGACCGTCTTGGGGTTCACCATAATGGTTTTCATGTAATCCTCTAAAAGTTGCTGCAGACACAGAACCGCGCCGCAGTGCGAAGCAAAATTAGAAAGTCCAATACAAAAATCAAGGGCAAAAAAGGAAATTTTTTCCATTTTCCGCGTCATTTTTGACTTTTTTATTCTATCAATTATAATAATTAAAACAATTAACACAATCAAATTGATGAAAGAATCGTGCGCATTCTAGAAAAATTCAAAAATTGAAGGCGTTAGAATTCGCGCTGAGAAATTCCTTGAGCCATTTTCTCATTTTCCATTTTTTGCAATAATTATACATAGAAAATCGTCAATTATTTTATTAGATTTACACAAAAATTTACAAGGAATCGTAATTTATGGATTACAAAAAACTTTTTGGAGTTGCAATTTCTAGCGCATTTTTGATGAATGCGTGTTCCGATGATTCTTCGTCTAGTTCGCAAGGTCCATCGAATCCCGATATCGATATTTCGGCTTGCGTGGATATTGAAGACGCAAACCTCCGCGCGCAAATTGACGATGCGAACAAAACCGTTTTGCAAGCAATTGAAAATAGAAACAATTACGAAAATCTCAAATTCTACGTCGCCAATGCCGAAGAGACTTTTCACAAAGCGCTGAACGCTTACCCGAATAGTTGCGAAGCGCAATTTGGTTTAGCAGTTACTCTTCTCGCCAATACAATCAACAATTCCTTAGTCGATTCGATTTACAGAGTTTATGAGTCCGGCGATGAAAATTTAAAACTCAATTTATTCAATGTCGATGTTGGAAATTACGCGGGTGCAATCGTCAATTTGTCGGCAAACAAATACGGCTTGATCAATGACCGCGTTCAATCCACGGTGGTAAATACTTTTATCCCGAAAACCGATTCGGCCATTGCCCTTTTGCAAAATGTGAAAAGCGCGGGCAATTTCTTGTATTCGTTGGATAACGACGGCGAACGTTTGGATATTGATGAAGGCGATTTAGATGTCGCCATCGGCGCGGTTCAAGCGGTTAATGCACTTTTAACGGCTGTCGCTTCTTTTAATTTAGATGCTTCTTTAGATGACTCTTATAATTGGGTTAAAACAGCTGATAGCGTTGATCGCTACCGCTACTCTTTTGAAAATTTAAACGCCAACGAACAAAAAGCCATCAAGCAAGCCATTTCACTTCTTGAAAAAAGCAGTCCTTTTACAACAGTCAAAAACAGCTGGAAAGACCGCTATAAAAAAATTCCCGAAGCTCTCGATTCCGCCGTAGAAAATGTCAAAGCAGGCCTTACTTTTAAAATGCTAAACGCGGGCAAAAATCCGTATTCCGCTTTCAATGTCGGCTTTGACGAAGAATCGGATATTTCGGCAAATGATATTCAAAAATCCATTGATATTTGCGATTCCATTCAAAAAGGTTTACACGGAATTGTAAAAGTGCAAATTCACGATTCTCTTCTTGCCGTCAATATTCAAAAATTCTTTGAAATTACCGAAGGCATTCAAGATTATTATCCGTATCATAAAATCAAGCCCATTGAAACTTGGACAAAATTTCCCAAAACCGGATTTGATTGGCGCAGCGAAAATTGGGACGATATCGATGATGAAGATTCTACGATTCTTGCAGAATATGAAATCATGAGCAAGTTTAGATCTTTGAGTAATCATCAATATGGTAGATTTTATATTTATGCACGGCAGTCTTACACTTCTGATACTGTAGAATATTTTTTAGATTATTATAGCGATGACGGTTGGGAATCAATTAAGGTTTATTTGTCTAGTTGTAATTATGCGTTTGAAACCGATGAATTCGCCAATACAAATTCCGCAGAAATTTACACATTCTCTGACGAAGTTTGCCAAGTTAAAAATGGCGATGCTTATTATAAAGTCATGGATATTTCCGTGCTTTCTGATGTTTGTATGTTTACCGATAAAAACGGGAACAAGACTGCAAACGCACTTGAAATTATCCGTCACGAAAATAAAACGCCAGATTATTATGCAAGAACCGTCATCTTCCCAGACCCCACATTTGGCGGCGTTTTCCCGGAAATGACGCAAGAAAAATTAGGAAAACTGATTTATTATATTTACGATTTTGACGAAGAGGAAGATGACGAATCTATTTTTGATTAAACGCTAATTAAAAATTGAAATTATCACTTTTCATTTGTTTGCTATTTGCGCTCTCATCGTTTGTGATGGGAGCATCAAATTCGTTTGAAGCTCGCGGCCGCGGGCTTTTTTTATGGAATACAAATGAAGCTTCTGCCAATGCGTCCGAATTAAAAATCGAAGACTCAGTTAATGTCGGCGTGTTTTCGGCAAGTGCAAATATTCACGCTTATAAAGCGCGGATTTCGTGGACGAATTTTTGGACAATTGCGACCAGCTTAAAAAAAATTGAAGCGACGACAAATTTATATGGCAGATTTTCTTATCTCGATTTAGAATCCGAAATTTTAGGAAATGATGATGACGCAAGGGCTTTCGTCAAAAGTACTTTTCATCAAAGAGATTCGCTTTACTTCGTTTCGTTTTTACTCGGCGGTGGAACTTTTAGCGGGATGAAAGCGACGTGGACTTCCGAAGAACCCAATGGACTTTTGGACACTTTGCGCATGTATCAAGAAAGTGAATTTTTTAGAAAAGGAATTGCCGTCGGAACAAAATTAAACAAGCATCTTTTTGCTTTGGATTTGGAATATTTTTACACGAGACGCGCTCCGTTAAATGATGAGCATTATGAACTTCGCGATTCGTTGGATTTATATTTTTCGAAATTTTCATATCGCTATAAAAGTGGAAATTTTTCCGATCAATTTCAGCTGATGTATTTGTATTCAAATGCGACTTTTTTTGGAATTAGAACCGACCAAGAAAACGCAAAACGGTTTATGTATCAAAATGGAAAATCGCATATTTTATTGGCGGAAAATAAACTAACAAATCTCAACTGGTCACTTCGTTTGGGCGTTTCTTTCATTCATTTAAGACTCCCGAAAGAAATGTCAAAATACAAAGAAAGTTTAGCGCCCAATCGAGCGCTCGATCCATCGCTTTTGCAAACTCTTTCGTTCAGTTTTTACAAAACAAATTTTAGACTTTTTGGCGAATCTAAAAATGCAATTTTTTATTCTAACATCAAACGCGAATTTCATTGCCTGTTAGGAAATTTTCATTTTAGTCCGCAAGTTTCCATGTATTTGTTGTATGCACAAGGCGAACTCGATATGACTCTTGTCAATGAGACGACAAAAGCTTTGCTCATTAAAACAAAAAAGAACGCTTTGTATCATGGAGAATTTCAACTCGCAGGTTCCATTCTGAATTTAGGATTTTTATTGGAAAGTCCACAAAGAAATTATTTTTTGCAAGCAACTGCAAGTCAAATTATTCCTTTTTATGTTCATAAAGAACTTGGCCGCATTCATCCAAAAAGTTCGCAAGTCGTTCCACAAAATCCTGAAATGGAAAAAGAGCCTTCAAAAGAGAATCACAAAATTTCAAAGACTGAGCATCTTTCGCCTTTTAAAACCGGTTTCGGAATAGATGTCCGAATGGGATTTTATTTTTAATTGAATATTTCTAAATTTACCGCATGCCTGTTAATTTAACGCAAGGAAGTATTTTAAAAAATATTGCGGTCTTTTCGATTCCGTATTTGGCGGCGTATTTTTTGCAAACTCTTTATGGCCTCGCGGACCTTTTTATTATCGGACAATACGAAGGCGCCAAATCGATTACCGCAGTTGCCGTCGGAAGCCAAGCGATGCATTTTTTGACCGTGATGATTGTCGGGCTTGCGATGGGCGTGACGGTTTTAATTAGCAAAGCGGTGGGCGCAAAAAATTTTCGAAGCATTTCTCGCATCACAGGAAATACGATTTTATTGTTTAGCGCTGTCGCATGTATTTCGACTGTTGTGCTTTTGTTTTTTTGTTCAAGCATTGTGTCCATTTTACAAACGCCAACCGAAGCGGTAGAAGAAACAAAAAATTATTTGAAAATTTGCTTTGCCGGAATTCCATTCATCATTGCATACAACTTAATCGCTGCAATTTTCCGCGGGCTAGGCGATTCAAAACATCCGATGTACTTTATTGCGTTTGCGTGCATTTTAAATATTTTTCTCGATTTTATTTTTATGGGCGTTTTAAAATGGGGCGCGAAGGGCGCTGCATTGGCAACGATTATTGCGCAAGCGTTAAGCGTTTTCATTTCGTTAATCGCCGCAAAAAAATTGCACCTTGGAATTCCTTTAACCCGCAGAGATTTTCGAATTCACAAAAAAATTCTTCAAGCTATTTGGAGCATTGGTTCGCCGATTGCGTTACAAGACGGATTTATTCAAGTTTCGTTTTTGTTCATCACGATGATTGCGAATAGTCGCGGTTTAGAAATTGCAGCCGCCGTAGGAATTGTCGAAAAAATTATTTGCTTTTTATTCTTAGTGCCGTCTGCGATGCTTTCAACAATTTCTGCCATCGCTGCGCAAAATTTAGGTGCGGGATTTCACGAACGAGCCAAGAAAACTCTTTGGGCGGGCACAAGTATTGCTGTGGGAATCGGAATTATTTTTGCCGTTTTATTTCAATTTATTTCAGAGCCTTCGCTCAAACTTTTTACAAGCGAAACAGCAGTCATTTTATTTGGCGTGCAATATTTGCGCACGTATGTAATCGATTGCTTTTTTGCTTCCATTCATTTTTGCTTTAGCGGATATTTTACTGCGTGCGGCTATTCGATTATTTCGTTTGTTCACAATTTATTTTCAATTATTTTATTTCGCATTCCGGGCACATGGCTCGCTGCAAAATATTTTCCCGATTCGCTTTATGCGATGGGACTTGCCGCTCCTTTGGGCTCTTTATTTTCCGTTATCGTTTGCGTCGCCGTATTTATTTGGCTTCAAAAAAGAATTGCCAAAAAATCGATTATGCACTAGCTAAAAAATTTACACTTCGGAATTTGAATTTTCCAAGTGACGAGTTTTAATTGCTTATTCGCAAACATTTCTTCGGGATCGATGAGCGCTGTCGCAGGCTTCCCCGCAAATTCTAGAGGCGTTCCGCCAAAGTCCACCACTTTGAGAGCATTTTGCGCAAGCGCTTGCTTTAATAATTTATCGCCGAAGAAAATTACCGTCGTCGGCTGCATCAATGCGATTTCTTTTTCAAGCATTTTTTTGAATACAGCAGCAACTTGCGGAAGCACCATTCGCGAAATGACTTTTTTGCAAAAATAGGTGACAGCGATTTCTTCGGGCGTTACATGCAAACTTTTGAACATGCGCAAAATCATTTGTCCCACATCCGAATTCACATAACCATTTGTCAAATATTTTTCTAGCGGAGAATACACGACGAGCAAAAATCGCGGGGCGTTTAATTTTCCTTCGCCGCGGATAAATTGCGTTTTCGCATACAATTTTTCGGCTGCAACCAAACTGTAAAATTCTTCCAAAGTTTTGGCGTTTTCATACGCCGAAGGCACTGCTGATTTTGCTGATTCGGGAATGATAATTTTTGCGGGCGCGGGATTAAAGACGCGCGGTTTTGCAGGAGCAGGCGCGGGCGTAGAAAAAGAAGAACGTTGCGGCTGTGAAAACGGAGCGGGCGATGGCGCAGAAATTGGCTGCGGAGCATTCACCGGCTGAGACATTCGAACGGGCGAAAGAGTCCACGGTTCATCTAAAATAACAGAACTTTCCCCGATGTCAATTTGTTCGGCGAGATATTTCGCAAGTTCCGAAAAATCAGGCATGAGAAGACTCCAACAAGCAAGTTACTTTATCTGCAATTTTTTGTGCTAATTCCGATTTTGTGTGCATTTGCAATTCGGGAATCGGCGCATTTTTTTCGAGAATCGCAAACGGAACGCGGTCAAATCCAAAGCCCGCATTTTGCATTACAGGCGTATTGAGTACGAGTAAATCGGCGCCACTTTTTTCAAATTTTTCTGCGCCATGATTTTTTACATCATCCGTTTCGAGCCCAAAGCCTACGATGATTTGACCTGCAGATTTATTCTTCACCGAGTCCCGCAAAATATTCGGATTCGGTTCCAATTCCAAATTAAGTTGACTGCGACTATCTTTGATTTTCGTTTGAGAAACATGCTTCGGACGATAATCGGCAACGGCTGCGCAATGCACGATTGCGTTTACTTCCGATTCTCTTTGCATCACCGCTTGATACATTTCGAGCGAATTTTTTATGCGGACATTTTCAGCAAAAGTTGGCGCAGAAATATCCATCGGGCCGTGCACAAAAACGACGCGATAACCCGCATTCCAAAATGCTTCAGCGAGAGCGACTGCAGTTTTTCCACTCGAACGATTTGAAATATAACGCACCGGGTCAATTGCTTCTTCGGTTCTGCCCGCGGTAATTAAAACAGTTTTTCCATTTTCTTTTTCACGAAAATTTTTGAGAGCGCGCACAATTTCTGCGGGCTCCATAAATCGTCCCGGTCCATTTTCTCCGCAAGCGAGTTCTCCGCTCGGCGATTCTAAAATTTGCGTATCCGAAAAAGAACGGAGAGTTATCAAATTGCGCTTTACCGCCGGCGATAAAAACATCGTCGTATTCATCGCGGGCGCAATCCATTTTGGGCAAGCGCTCGACATATAGCAAAGCGAAACCGGATCGTCGGCAATTCCATTCGCCATTTTTCCAATGCAATCCGCCGAGGCGGGCGCCGCTAAAAAAAGATCTGCCCAACGCGGAAAGTCGATGTGTTGAAACGGACGTCCTTCGGGATTTCCATCTTTTGTATAAACCGGACATTTAGAAAGCGAAGCAAAAGTTAAAGGTGCGACAAATTTCGTCGCCGCTTCCGTCATCGCCACGCGGACTTCGGCACCTTCTTTTTGAAGTAAGCGCAAAAGTTCGCAAGCTTTATACGCCGCGATGCTTCCGGTAACGCCCAAAAGAATTTTCTTTCCCGAAAGATTCATTTCGATTCCTTTGCTTTGAGATTTCGCACAAATTCAATCGCCCCGAGGCCCGCTTTTGCACCGTCGCCAACAGCAACCGCTACTTGCAAAATTCCTCCGAGGCAATCGCCCGCCGCAAAAAGTCCCGGCACTGTTGTCATGCGTTTTTCGTCAACGGCGAGTTTATTTTTCTGCACAGCAGCTCCGGTTTTGCGCGCCAAATCGGCGGCACTCGCCGTTCCAATCGCCACAAAAATTCCATCAACCGCAATTTCTTTTCCGCTTTCAAAGCGAATTTTTTGCACTTTGCCTTCGCCTTCTACTGCGACAATTTTTTCGGTTTCAAGCGCATAATCTGCGGGAATTTCCACCGTCGTTTTTTCGCCTAATGTGCAAATTGAAACCGATGCGGCGAGCGGTAAAAGTTCACTCGCTTCAGCGAGCGCATACGCGCCGCTGCCGAGAACTGCCACATTTTTTTTGCGATAAAAAAATCCATCGCACACGGCGCAGTAACTAACACCTTTTCCTTCGAACGCGTCCAAGCCGGGAACCGGAGCTTTCGAACGCACAGAACCTGCTGCGATAATTACCGACTTCGCCAAAAATTCTGTTTCCGCATTTTCGTATTTCACGCGCACATGAAATTTTTCGGCAAACATTAAATCGATGACTTCTCCCGTGAAAAATTCTGCGCCTAATTTCTTCGCTTGATCTTCACCGCGTTGCGCAAGTTCCTTGCCCGTGATGGCGCTTTCTAAGCCGTAATAATTGGCGATGGCATGTGCCCGAGAAAGTGCGCCCGCATCTTTTGCGACGATTAAAACCGAAAGCCCTGCGCGCAAAGCATAAAGTGCTGCAGAAATTCCAGCGGGACCTTTCCCGATAATCAAGACATCAAAATCATTCTGCATTTTTCACCTCTTGATAACGCACATCTGCGGATTCAATAGGAAGTTCTTTTCCCGCGTCCATCGCTGCATTTAACGCTTCGGATTTTTCCGTAGAAAGCCACCAATAAATCGGAATGCTTTCGTCTTCGCGTCCAAATTTTGCATAAACATTTTGCGGCATTCCGAAACGATTCCAGTAAAGAATCCGATGAAAATCGCATTGCCACATAAGTACATACGGCACAATTTCGGTTAAACGTAAATCTAACGCCCGCAAAATTTCTTGGCGCTTTTTCAAATCAAATTCTGTCTTTTGCAATTTTACAAGACTATCGACAATCGCATCTTGTAAACCGGTAACATTATTGGTTCCGGGATCATTTGCCGTTGCACTCGACCACGATGCTTCGGGATCATTTAACCGAGAGCTTCCCCAAGCAATCCAATACATATCAAAGTCCGCTTCATCCAAACGTTTGCGGAGAGTACTTTGCGAAATTTGTTCGATGGAAACTTGAATGCCCGCTTTTTGCAACGCTTCTTGATAAAGAGTCAAATGCCGCATATCTTCGCTCGCCGTGATAAACGAAATCGTAAACGGCTTCCCTTCTTTTTCAAGCATTCCTTTGGCGCCAGGAACGTAACCCGCTTCGGCGAAAAGTTTTCGCGCTTGATCCATATCAAACGGATAATTTAACGCTTTCGGATTTTCATGCGATTCCCATAAATCCGGATAATAACTGTTGAGCAAAAAATATTGATCGTACATATATTTTTCGTTCATCAATTTTCGATTCATCAAATACGAAAGCGCTTTGCGCACGCGGACATCTTGAAATTTTTCGCGGCGTAAATTCATCGCCATTCCTTGGAAGCCAATCGGTTCGCGATTGAAAATGCGCTGTTTTACCGCCCAACCTTTTTTCACAGCATCGAAATCGGTTTGCTTCATCCAAATCGATGAGGTGTAAACTGCGTAAGCGTCCAAGTCGCCTTTTTTGAAAGCTTCGAGCGCTTTCGTGCGATCTTCCATAAAACGGTAACGGATTTTTTCGAAATTATATTTTCCGTGATTCCATTTTTTATGATAGCCCCACCAATCTGCGTTTCGAGAAAGTTCTACGTAGCGATCTTCGCGAAAATCTGAAATTTTATACGGGCCTTCGACCACCGGAAATTTGTAACGAATTTGATTAAAGTCTGCGTCTTTCCAAATATGTTTGGGGAATGCGACAAGTCCTGCGGCTTCCCAAAAATTCGCCCAATGCACATCTTTTGCTGTAATCGCAATCGTGAGAGAATCCACAATTTCGGGGCGCGAGAAACGCGATAATCCGACTTTAAAAATCGGCGTTAAATTTTTCGGATTCATGATGACGTCGTAATAAAACTGCACATCTTCGGCGGTAATGGATTTGCCATCGCTCCACTTTGCCCGCGGATCCAAATGAAATGTAAATGTCATGCTGTCCGCAGAAATTTCCCAACGATCAGCGAGAATTCCCACCGGACGATCTTCGGTTGTATGCAACGAAACGAGAGGCTCAAACATTAAATTCATCAAGCCCGCGCTAAAGCTGTTATAATCTTCCCACATGTTGAAAGACTTCGGCATCGCAGAGCCCCAAAGGCGAATATTTCCGCAAGGAACTGCCGCGAGATTTGCCATCGGATCGTATTCACCATCCGCATCCGCAGGATATTGTGCTGCAGCTGGACACTGCGTTTTTGCAGCCGTTTTCGGCGAATCTTTTTCTTGGCAAGCGGTGAATGCGATGAGAATTCCGAGAATTCCTAAAAATTTTATTTTCCCGTTCATTTCTTTTTTCCTTTTGCAGCTTCGCGCGCCGCTTTTTCGGTGCGGGCGATGGAACGCTTTGTCACTTTTTGCGGTTTCGTATTGAGAAGAGCTTCGTTTGTTTTGGCAGCTTCTTCCGCTTGAAATTTTGCAAGAGCTTCTTTGGCAGCTTCTTGTTCTGCTTTCTTTTTGGAAGCGCCTTTTCCGCGACCATATTCGTGGCCATCGTACATCACCGTCATCTCAAAAATTTTGCAGTGCTCCGGCCCGGATTCCGAAACGACTTCATAATCGGGCGCAGGCAATGAACGCGCTTGCATATATTCCAAAAGGGCGCTTTTATAATTGATAAAATCCGATTCGGAGACAACTTCTTGCACATTCGGGAAAATGTGTTTCTCCAAAAATTTTCGGCATTGTTTAATGTCGCTATCCAAATAAATAGCACCGAGAATCGCTTCGAACGCATCTTCCAAAACGCTATCGCGATCACGGCCACCGTTTTTCGCTTCGCCTTTTCCGACGCGCAAATACGAGCCCAAATTCCAACTGCGGGCAATTTTCGTAAGCGCTTGTCCCGAAACGATGACGCTTTTCATCTTCGAAAGATCGCCTTCGGGTAAATGCGGATAAGTTTTATAAAGGTATTCTGTGACGAGCATATTCAAAACAGAATCGCCCAAAAATTCCAAGCGTTCATTATTTTCCCAATAAGGCATTTCTTTGCCCGAAAGCCAAGAACGATGCACCAACGCATGCGCTAAATATTCGGGATTTTTAAATTCATAACCCAAACTTTTTTCGAGGTCATTTCCCGATTTTTTGCGGAACCACAAAAATATGCGGCGAATCACATTTTTACCTTGTTTTTCTTCCATACGAGGAATTTAGAAATTTTAAGTTCGCTTGTTATTCCGTCAAAAGGATAAACGGAAGCATTCAAATCGTCGCAGAATAAAAATTACCAAGAAGCCTTGTAAATAAAGGCATGCAGACGATAGCGCATACTTCTCCGAGGAGATTAAATTTCAACCGCCTTTAAAACGAAAACAGCCCTTTCGTCACTTGACCTCAACCGAGATCTGTTGACGAAAGGACTGCTTCAGAAACCGAGTTCGATTACTTGTTCAGCTTGTTCTGAATGTAAGAGAGAACGTCGGAAACCTTGATGAACTTTTCAGCATCTTCGTCGAGGATTTCGATGTCGAATTCGTCTTCGAGAGCCATCACGAGTTCAACGCGGTCGAGGGAATCAGCGCCGAGATCGTTCACGAAGGAAGCGTCGCGGGTCACGTCTTCCGGCTTGACACCGAGCTTTTCGACGACAACAGCCGTAATTTTTTTGAGAAGTTCTTCTTCAGTCATTTTTAACTCCGTTTGAGGTTTTGTGAAAATTTAGAAATTTTTGTCAAAATATCAAGTCACGCACCGAGACCACCGTCTACGCCAAGGACTTGACCTGTGATGTAACTCGCTTCGTCCGAAACGAGGAATGCAACAGCATTAGCCACATCTTTCGGTTGACCAATTCTCTGTTCCGGAATGGCATTTTGGAACTTTTCAAGCATTTCCGGAGAAAGTTTCGCCGTCATATCCGTTCCGATAAAGCCCGGAGCGACTGCGTTCACCGTAATGCCGCGAGCAGCAAATTCCATCGCATTCGTCTTGGTGAGGCCGATAATGCCCGCTTTCGAAGCGGCATAATTCGATTGTCCCGCCTGAGCGCGGATGCCGTTAATGCTCGCCATATTCACAATGCGACCCGAACGACGACCCATCATATGACGAGCGACCGCACGCGTGCAAAGGAAAGCCGAACGCAGATTTGTCCGAATCACATCGTCAAAGTCGGCATCTTTCATGCGCATCATCAAACCATCGCGGGTAATGCCCGCATTGTTCACCAAAATATCGATTTGGCCAAATGCTTCGAGAATTGCTTTGAATGTCGCCGCCACTTGTTCCGAATCCGAAACATCGCAAGCGTAGCTTTTCGCTTCGGAACCCGTTTCGGTAGAAATCTGTTCTGCAATTTCCGGACGTTCTTTCGTCGAAATCACGGCCACTCGCGCGCCTTGAGCAGCAAGAGTTTTGGCAATTTCCAAACCGATACCGCGAGAAGCTCCCGTGACCACTGCGACTTTGCCTTTCAAATCCAGCATAAAATCTCCTTAAGCCTTGAGAGCCTGAACCGCTTCCACCGATTCCACGGCGGTAAACTTCACCGAGCGGTCAATTTTACGTTGCAAGCCCGAAAGCACATGACCAACGCCCACTTCAACGCCCGAAGTCATGCCGAGTTCTTTTTGCGCGTAAAGCATTGACTGACTCCAGCGAACCGGACTCACCAACTGACGCACAAGCAAATCCTTGATTTCATTGCAATCGGTTACTTCTTTTGCAGTCACATTCGCAATGAGCGGCTTTTGCAAATTGTGGAATTCTGTTTTGGCAATCGCTTCGGCAAGTCCCGGCTGCGCACTTTGAATTAACGGGCTGTGGAATGCACCGGACACGGCGAGAGGCACAGCCTTCACGCCTGCAGCAGCACAATTTTCAACGAGTTTCTTCACCGCAGCGACTTCGCCCGAGACGACGATTTGGCCAGGGCAATTATAGTTTGCCGGCACCACAATGCCTGCGCTCTTTGCTTCGTCGCAAAGTTCTTGCACTTTCTGATCGTCCACGCCGATTACCGCAGCCATCGAGCCCGGATTTTTCACACCGGCTTCTGCCATCAGAGTGCCGCGGATACGGACGAGTTTCAAACCATCTTCAAAAGAGAATCCGCCAGCAGCGCAAATTGCGGAATATTCGCCGAGAGAATGTCCAGCAACCATATCAAATGCAATGCCTTCGGCTTTTAATACTTCGAGAACCATCATCGAAGAAACGAACAAAGCCGGCTGCGTATTCGCAGTGACTTTCAATTCGTCTTCAGTACCTTCGAACATCACTTTCGAGAGCGAGAATCCGAGAACGTCATCTGCTTTCTGCAAAAGTTCCTTTGCCGGAGCGAAGGATTCCGAAAGAGCCTTGCCCATGCCCACATACTGAGCACCTTGACCGGGAAAAACAAAAATGGTCTTAGACATAGTTTACTCCAAGATAAATTAAAATTCGCCGAAACAGATACCCCAAGAAGAATAAAAAATCGCCCGAAAATGCGAGAATTCGGACGAGATTCTAAACTTTCGTTCAATAAATTTTACATTCCATCCCTGCACCGGAGCGTATGCAGCAGTCAAGGACGGAATTTTCATCATTAAGCTTCGATACCTGCGAGCTTCTGTCCCACTTTTTCGGGGACTTGGTTAGCAGCAAATGTATATGCCACCTTAATCGCTTGTTCGATAGCCTTTTCATCGGAACGGCCATGAGCAATAATGCCCGTGCCCTTGAGTCCGAGAAGCAATGCACCGCCGGCATTGCGGTAATCAAATGCTTCGTTAAACTTTTTGCCCGCTTCGGAATCAATTTTTCCGAACATTTTGTTGTGCAATTCGTAGAAGCCTTCGTACATCTTGAGCACGACATTGCCGACAAAGCCCGAGCAAACAATCACATCGGCTTTACCGAGAACGACATCGCGACCTTCAATGTTTCCGATGAAGTTCACCGGAGCATTTTTCAAAAGCTGATGCGCTTCTTGAACGGCTGCAGGGCCTTTCTTTTCTTCTTCGCCCATATTCAAAAGTCCGACTTTCGGATTTTGAATGCCCAAATGGCATTCGGCAAAGACAGAACCCGCGAGAGCAAAATCGCGGAGAACCACCGGCTTTTCGTCTACGTTTGCACCAGCATCCACCAAGATGCTTTGACCTGCTGCGGTCGGGAGAATGCAACCGATAGGCGGACGAGCAAAGTTTTCACTCGTACGGCCGAGGAGCATCAAGCACGATGCCATCATCGCACCCGAGTTGCCTGCGGAAACACTTGCTTGGACGAGGCCTTTCTTTTGAAGGGCAACGCACATCACCAAACCGGACTTCTGCTTTTTGCGGAGAACTTCGGTCGGATGTTCGTCCATCGCAACGAGTTCAGGAGCGTCCACCACCTGAATCAGCTTGCCTTCGTAACCGAACTGCTTGAGTTTTGCTTTAACTTCGGCCTCTGGACCGCATAAAACAACTGCAAACTTACCTTCGGAACTATTGACTGCGTTAATCGCACCCTGGACAACAACGTCCGGAGCGTAATCACCGCCAAAAGCATCTAATGCAATGCTGATCATAGTGTGTAAACTCCTATAGAAGAGAAATTAGGCTTCCTGAATGTGAACGACTTCTACGCCATTGTAGTAGCCGCAAACCGGGCACACGCGGTGCGGACGCTTTGCAGAACCGCAATGATCGCAAGTAGCCATCGCCGGAGCTTCGAGCTTCCAGTGCGTACGGCGTTTGTCACGACGAGCAGTAGAGGTTTTTCTTTTTGGTACGGCCATTTTGAACTCCTAATCGTTCGGCTCAAATTCTAGGTTCATCCGTTCGGATGTTCCATTTTGTCCTTGAGCGCTTTCAATTTTTCCCAACGAGGATCTTCTTTGGGGTCTTCTGACTTTTCGCCGATTTCCCAAACGAAATCCTTGTCCGGATCATCCTTGACCGGATGAAGAGGCTCCTGGAGAATCACCAGTTGCCGAATGCATTCGGTCACATCCACGTGGTCCTGGACCTGCGGAACCTTAAAACCAAAAGTTTCATCGTCCGAGTCGTCCATTTCCTGCTCTGCAAGACCGGGGGAAAGTTCCACCCAAAAACTGATCGGCGTTTCAAAGGAATGGTCGAACAGTTCTAGCGTGCGAGAGCATTCTAAAACCTGCACCCCGAAAAGAGTTCCCGTAAGAAGCCACTTGTTTGAATCTTCGGCGACGACCGAGAGATCCAGTTGAAGCGGTTCCTTGATCCGGAGTTCTTCAAAAACGTTCGCGTCGGATTCGTCCTTCGCGAAATTCATCTGCAACTGACCGTCGCAAGAGGCAATTTTTGAAAGTTCTATTTTCAAGGCTACGCAAATATACTAGAAAAAAATCATTCAGTCAATAATTGTTGCGGTAAATCGCTTCATTTTTCCGCTTTTGTGCCGTTTTTTGGCAATGTCGGCGGGGTATAAGTGAAGTTTTGCTGCTTTAAGACGGCACCTTCGGGAAGGTTTACGCCGTTTACACCGCGCACATAATCTTCTAATTCGAATTGACCCGCCCGCAAATTGCGCACGACAATTTCATCGCCTGAATAGAAAATCAAATCTTGAACTCCCGAAGGCAAACCCGAAAGTTCGACGCGGTCGCAAGAGCTAACCGTTTTGAAATGACTTGTTCCGCGGATTCCTACGCGGATGCTGTAAGCCCAACAAAGCGTATCTTGGCGCGCAGAAATAGGATCGTTTACAACCAAGAAAGCCGACCCGCTGAGACCAGACGCCGCTGTTAATGCAATGGATTTGACAGAAATCGTATCCGAAGCCGCTTCGAGAGTTGCTTTCGCAATGTATTCCGAGACGCCGGCGAGCGGTTTTCCTAAAGAATCTTTTCCGTTAAATTCTACGCGGAAGCTATCTTCTACCGCTTCCCACGCGGGAGCGAGCACTTGCCAATTTCCATTGGAATCGGTTACCGCTTGCGTGACAAAAGCTGACGAGTCCGCGCCAAAGCCGTAAAGATCGGTGACCACATGCACAGCAACCCCTTTCAGCGGTTTATCCAAATAGGTGACTGTTCCGCGGAGAATTTTTTCTTTTTTGTATCCTTCGCGGGTGGCATTCCAACGGAGATTTCCGACTTCTAATGTATCGCCGGCGGCAAGAGAAACTTGTAAACGGCGGTAAATTGTCGAATCGCTGTAACCCTTTTCGCGCAATTTCGAAACCACACCAGAATCGGCCGGGAGAATTGTTAACGTGTAATCGCCTTCGGGAGTAATGAGCGCAAACGAATCCGGCGCAAAGACATCGGCAAAGAATGTCGTCGATTCTAAGAAAGCGAAGAAATGCGATCCGGCAAGATTTGAAGCCGAGCCCGCATATTCTAATTGTCCGCGCAGAACGGCGACTTGTTCCAATTTGACATTTAAAGTGCCCGCATCTTTTGCGGTAATACCGCGGAGAATTTGAGCTTGCGATAAAGTCGAATCGCTATTCCGATAACGGAATTCCATATTCACGGTATCGGCTAAGGTAGAATCAAATACGAAACTGCCGAGCGAATCCGTCTGCGTTTCGAGGTAAACTGCCGGCGACACTTTGTGTGCGCTCACAACTTGGCGCACGAGAACGCCGTTTGCCGAAGAGCCGTCCGAAAGATGTACAACGCCTGCAATCGTATTTTCGGTATCGGTCGCCGTTCCTGCCACTTGATTTTCGGAACATGCCCAAAAGAAGACGCCAAGGAGCAGCGCGAGAATTCTCACATTAAGTTTCATCGGATTCTCCTTGTGCAGGTTGAGTTGCCGATGACTCCGAAAGATCCAATTCTTTCGAAAGCGGGAAGAATTGAACATTCAATTCGTAAATCATCGATTCATGGTCGTCGGATCGAACGATATCGACAACCTCTTTACGAAAACTATCAATTTTATGGATAATGCGTTCTAGTCCTTGCGCAGAAACACTCATCGTCGTGCACGAAACATTGCGACGTTCTGTGCTGTAATTATCCACGGACGCTTTTCCCAAGTCCATCATTTTCTTTTGGAAGTCGTGGACGATAAACGGCGGAATTTCGCGGCCGCTCGTAATCGTCTTATTGACCGAACGCCAAAAACCGTTTTCTTTTTCGATGAGTCCGAGATTGGCGAGAAGCTTTATCGCTTGCTTTGCCTGCGGCACCGTAATCCGCGGATTGAGGAAAAGCGCCAAATCTTGATAATTATCCGAAATATTCAAAACCGAAAGCGCTTCGCGCACGGCGACGTTATACCAATCTTTGTAATACTCGACTTGCTGCCGAGAAAGAGCCTTCGGCGTCCGCGGAAGAAGAGCGGACATTTGTTCAAAAATTGCCTGCTTGGATTCGGGAGTTTCTGCGTGGGTAAAGTCCACCATCAAACTGAAATAGCGGCCTTCTTTTTCGGAAAGTCCGAGCGCATGGATAAACTTTGGCACCATCTGCGGCGTAAGCGACTTGCGCCCTTTCACCAAATCCAAGTAAAAACCACTCGATGTGTAGCCCGCTTTCTTCGCAAAAGCACGATAAGAAAAATAACGCTGCACCGATTTGCGGTATTCGTAATAATCCTGCAAATATTTTCGGTAGTTGTAATAGGCGAACACATTCATAGTTCCTTAAAGATAGATTTTCCCATTTTTTTGGGAACACTTTTCCCGAAAATTTTTCAAGAAATTGCGAAATTTTTCAAAAAGAACAGTTTGTGAACACTTTTAGTCCTCTACCCTATACCACCCTCTCATTTTTTTGTCTATTTTTGTGAACACCCAATCCCATCCCTAGAATCCCGTTTTCCTCTGAGAACGGGATTCTTTTTTTGCTCAATTTTCCTTCCTAATTTCTAATTTTACTTCATGCAATTTTTCAAGAAATTTCTTTTTAAGCTGCTTCGCTTTGCGGGGATTATCGCCATCGTTTATGCGAGTCTGGTTTTTTACCTCTTGCTTTCGGAACGGCGGCTCGCTTTTCCGCGGGCAGAGAGCGACACCGTTGCCGAGAAATTGCTCGAAAAAAATGCCGTGATTTGTCACGCGGACGATGCACTTTTACAAGGATGGATTTTAAACGATTCCCTTCCCGAAACGGTGCTGTATTTTGCCGATGGCGGCGAAGACGCGGCGACATTTCTCAGCCACGCAAAAAAATTAAACGGATTCCGTTTTGTCGCTTTTAATTACCGCGGTTCCGCAGGAAGCGAAGGACGCCCCGCCGAAAAACATTACGCCGATGATATTTCGGCGATGATCGGTTGCGCAAACGCAGCAAATCCAATTTTCATCGGACACGGCACCGGTTCCATTGCTGCTTACAATGCCTTCGCCGACCGATTAGGAAAAGCCGCAATTCTCGTCGATCCCGCAGAAAGTTTTAACGCGACGCTTTCTTCGCGCTACCGCATTTTCTTCCCCGCTTTTTTGGGACGGACAAAAGCCCGCATGAATTTTCACACGGATATTCCAGAAAAAGCAACCGTTATCACCGACGATCCGCGAAGACAAGAAACCGTCAAAAATTTACTCGCAAAAGAACCCGACAATTTCCGCGTTGTGCCGCGAGAAGGCGCTTCTTTGTTAGAAATTTTGCAGCGGGAAATTTCTGCGATTCATCCGTAAAATTCGCACAAATTAACGGTGAAACTTGTCTGCATTCTCGGATTTTACTAAATTAAAATTAAAATAATCTTGAGGTTTTTTATATGGAAAACATCAAAGCAAGAATGGACATCCGCGGATTTCTCCGCTTTTCCAAAGAACTCATCGAAAAATTTGATTTGAAAAATAAGCCGTACGCCAATGTCATGATCGATAAAATCGGCAGCCGCATAGCAATTATTCCCACGAAAAAATTACAGACAACTTCATTCCGCTTTTTGGAATCCAATGGCGCAATTCTTCTCTATTTACGCGGTGCGATGAACGCTGTAGAAATTCCCGTCGTTTCGGGCGATATCGCTTTAACCTTCGACGGAAACGAACTCGTTCTGCAAAAAAAAGGAATGCGGAAAACGGGCGATTGGACAGTTTTCGCTTGCCGCAATTCTGCGGGACTTCCGATGGTTTCTATCGATCCGCGCGGCACAATGATTCTCGACAAGCGCTGCATCGCTGCATTAAATACAGCGAAAAATTCGGCGATGACTCCCGATTACAACGCCAAAACAAAGACATTTAAATTTATCTTTGGAGAAAGCGGACTCGTTAACGTTCGCACCATTGAAAGTCACGCAAGCCTTTCGATGATGGGAACATTTCATTCCTTTGGCGTTTCTCTGCCCGAATCGCATGTGCGTTACAGCGTGCAAATTTCCGGACAAGAAATGACACTTAAACTCGGGTAATTTATGATTGACGTTTTCAAAGTCTTTTACACGGTGCACTACAACTTCGGCGCATTTTCGCTGTTGCTTTTGCTGCTCATCATTTTTCTTTTGACGAAGAAAAATTTCAAATGGAGTTTGATTTTCCTCGCCATCAATATCGCATTCAACATTTTCATTTGGCAGCGCACCGCAAATCGCGTCTGGGTCATCGACGACACTCCCGAACCGCAAAACGAATGGGACACGCCGTCGCCGGTCACTTACCGTTTTAGCGCGCCCGAACATTGGATTATCGAAAACGATAACGGCGAAAAAATGCACTGGTGCTGGGTTGAAGATTATACGGAAAAATTCCTCGGCTTTGACTTTGTCGATAAACTTTGGGGAACGAATAAAGCGAAGAAATTGCGCAACGCCTCCGAAGAACGCCTGAAATAATTTTTGAAATCACAAACGAAAAAAGCACCGCAAGCGGTGCTTTTTTTATGGCGTCAAAAGTTCGATTTTTCCATTTTCCAATTTCGCATAATGCAATGAGAAAAGCCATTGCCCCGTGGAGACGACCGTGCCCTCGGGCACTTGCCAAATTCCCGGAATATGATGATGCCCGTGCACGCAAATGTCGCAATGATTTTCGCGCATTTTTTTGGATGCCGCAGCGAGATATTCTTCGATTTGAATTTCTCGGGAAGCGCCCGCTTTGCGACTGTTCCTTCCGACAAATTGCGCAATATCCATTCCCAAATCCGGATGAATTTTTCGGAAGAGGAACCGCGCCCATTTGGCATCGATGAGTTTTCGCGCGAGTCGGTAACCGCGGTCACTTTTCGGAATGCCGTCGCCGTGCATTAAATAAATGCGATGCCCTTGCGTTTCGAAGACAAACGAAGAATGCACTTGAACTCCGAGTTCTTTCGGAAAGAAATCGTCTAAGGCAAAATCGTGATTGCCGCGGATCAAATGCACGCTTACGCCCGAATCCACTAAATCGCCGAGAATACGGTAAAGCGGGAAATGTTTCCGCGCTACATAATGCCGATATTCATACCAAAATTCAAACAAATCGCCGACAAAAAATACATGCGACGCTTTCCCTTTTAGCGCTTCTAAAAAACGCACCAGAGTTTCTTCGCGACTTTCAATCGCCCCCGGCGGATTCACGCCCAAATGCGCATCGGAGATAAAGTAAGCAGGAAAATTTTGCATAAACGAAATTTAATTAGGAATTAGGAGTTGCGTTCCGGAGAACCTAAAAACGGGCGTCGCTACCTTCTTCGGAGTGTCGGAGAACCTAGAGACGAGAGAAAATGAGGAATTAGTAATGAGGAATGAGGAATTTAGATAGTGGTCAGTGGTTAGTGGGCAGTGGCCAGAGGTTAAAAATTTGCAAAATATTATCTCCGAAGTTCCGATGAGCAAATTTTGCGGGTAAAATGTTATCGCCGGAGTTCCAACGGACAAATTTTGCAAAAATTAGAAGTCTTCGCACGAAAACTTTTCAAATTAACCGCTAAAAAATTCGCACTTCCCTTGCGCGGCTTCGCCACGCCAAATTCTACATTTGTCATTCCTAATTTCTAACTTGTTGTCGTGAAATTTTTCGTTTTTATTTTTTCGCTTTTGCTTGTCGCTTGTGCGCCTGCGCTTTATCATGAAAAGGCGCTCGGCGAAGTTTCGCAAAGGGAAAATTCACCGATTTCATTTTTCGCAACCGAAAATGGCGACTCCATTTTATTTCCGCAAGAATTGAAAAATGCTTACGCAGAAAAACTCCAAGAAGCGATTCCTGCGGGCTGCAATTTACAGCTGCATTTTCAAGGCGATGTCGAAGAACATTATCTGAGTCCGTGGTACTTGGGAATTTTTATTCTCGCTCCGCTTTGGCCCGCGATGCCGCGAGAAGATGATATTGTAATAAATCTTTCGGCGGAACTTGTCTGCGAAAATGTCACCGTGCAAAGCGCAAAACTTTTGGAAGAAGAACATCCAAAACTTTTTTGGTATGGCGCTTACCGCCGCAGAGCAATTCAAAAACACGCGGATTTAATTCACGAAAAATTAGCGGTTCGATTGAAACAAATTTTAATGCAAAATAATCCCGTCGATGAATCCATTTACTTTGCATTTTAATCCGTAACGCTATCCCACAATTTTCTACTTTCTTTTTATGCATACTCTTTACGTTGTCGCCACTCCCATTGGAAATTTAGAAGATATGACCTTCCGCGCGGTGCGCACTTTGAAAGAAGTTTCGCTCGTGCTCGCCGAAGATACTCGGCATTCTCGCTTGTTAATGGACCATTACGACATTCACACGCCGATGGAAAGTTATCACGATTTCAACAAAGAAGAAGTCACGCCGAAATATGTTGAATATTTGAAAAATGAAGGCGACATTGCAATTGTAAGCGATGCAGGAACGCCGGGAATTGCAGACCCCGCTTTCAATTTGGTGCGGGAATGTGTCCGCGAAGGCATTGAAGTTCGTAGTATTCCAGGCGCATGTGCGATGATTAACGCTCTCGTTTCGAGCGGACTTCCGACGGATCGTTTTCGCTTCGAAAATTTTTCGCCGAAGAAAAGTGCGCAGCGTTTGCATCTTTTAGAAAAGCTGAAAGAGTCCGCGGATTCGACTCTCATCTTTTACGCGAGTCCGCACAACCTCGTCAAATTCTTAGACGAAATTCGCCAAGTCTTTGGAGAAATTCCCATTGCGTTAATGCGCGAACTCACTAAAAAATTTGAAGAACATTTGGTGGATACGCCGACGAAACTTTTGGAACATTATAAGAATCGCGAGCCCAAAGGCGAATACGTTTTGCTGTTCCATCCGCAAGGAAAAGGCGGACTATGATCGGCTTTCTGTTTGTTCAATTTGTTTTGAACGCAGCGCTTGTTCCCGCCGCTCCAGCTCTCAACGGTTTTTACATTTTCATTCCGCAGCTTTTTCCGATTATCGCTGCG
Source organism: Hallerella porci (assembly GCF_003148885.1). NCBI lineage: Bacteria > Pseudomonadati > Fibrobacterota > Fibrobacteria > Fibrobacterales > Fibrobacteraceae > Hallerella > Hallerella porci. The sequence continues at coordinate 36,193 of NZ_QGHD01000004.1, forward strand.
ATTCCGTTTTTCTTTCGCAAAAAATTTCGTCAAAATTTTCAGCGGATTCTTCTTGCCTTTTCGGCGATTGGATTTCTTTCTCTTGCATGCGATTATACGTTGCATTCGCACGTCGGAGTCATCCAACTGATTTCCGTTTTTGTTCCGCTGATTCTTCTCGGGCTTTTTCATTTTGTCAAATGGAATTTTAAGCGCCTTTGCGAAAAAGAATCCCGCTTAGCTCTTGCGCTTTCGTCAATCGGCTGGGGATTTTATGCGTTTGCGTTTCCGCCGCTTCCGCTTGGACCGGGCGCATTTGTTTTTTTAGTGCCGTGGTTCATTATCCTTTTGCGTTCAAATTTACAGACGGCGATTTTCGCTTCATTCTGGTCGGGATTTTTATATAACATCATCAATTATTATTGGATTTATAATGTGATGAATGTCGGGCCCGCTTTTTTAATTCTTCTCGGGCTCGTGCTGCTTATCGCGTATTTCAGTTTATACAATCTCATCGCGGCAGCGGTTTTCGTCAAAGCGCGCGATTTAAAATGCAAAGGTTTTCCGATTTTTCTGATTCTCTTTCCGCTGTTTTATGCGGGGCTTGAGATGACGCGGAGCATCGGCGATTTCAGTTTTCCGTGGAGTCATTTGGGTTATGCGCTCGGCGATCAACTGCCGCTTTTGCAAGCGCTTTCGCTCATCGGTGTTTTCGGTTACACAGCTCTCATTATCGCGAGTAATCTCGCAGTCGCAATCGCTTTCCGCGGGCACAAAAAATTTCTTTTTGCGTTGCCCATTTTAATTTTTGCGTCTCTTTGGATTTACGGTTCGGTGAGACTTTCGAAGCCCGAAGCAGAACCTTTCCGCATTGAAAATTCGGAAGAAGCGCCGAAGGTCGCTATTGTGCAACCGAATATTCCGCAGACGAATAAATGGAGCAAAGCTTACTACGATTCTGTCGTCTATAAAACTTGGCAAATTACAAGCGATAGCATTGACTGGGAAGCGGATGACATCGATTTGGTCGTTCTCCCCGAAACCGCAATTCCCGACTTTTTAAGAAAGCGGATGCGCGAACGCCTCTGGCTCGAAAAACGCATTCGTCGCACAAAAGCAAGTCTTTTCATCGGCACTCTCGATTACGACCGAAACGGCAAAGAACCGCGCCCGAATAATCTTTACAACAGCGGATTTTTATTTCGCCCCAACGAAAGCGAATACACGCGTTATGTGAAAACGCATCTCGTTCCGTTTAGCGAAAGATTGCCTTTCGACGATATTTTCCCGATTTTAAATTACGTCGATGTGGGACAAAGCAATTTTATTCCCGGAACATCGCGGCCCGTTTTTGAACCGTTTTCGTGGAGCCCGTACATTTGCTACGAAACCATTTACGGAGCCGAAGGCCGCAGGTCGATTCGCGAAGGTTCGCGTTTAATGGTGGACATTACAAACGACGGTTGGTTTGGAAAAAGCACCGCCGCGGCGCAGCATTTGAATCAACTGCGTTATCGTGCAATTGAAAATAGTTATCCGATTGTCCGCTGCACCAATACAGGAATTTCTGCGTTCATCGATCAATTCGGACACGAAGATTTGCGAACCGAGATGTTTACGGAACGCGTTATTATTCGCCGCATTCCGCTGCGTTCTTGCGATACTCTTTACACGCACATCGGCGACGCTGTAGAATACGGACTTTTGATTTTCTTCTTCGTCTATGTCGCTGCGGTCTTTTCGTTATTACGAATCCGCAAAGGCGCACACGCTTAATTTCTGTGCAAGCAATTTCCGAAAGAATCGGCTGGATTGACGAATGCAAAGGTTTCATTCTTTTGCTCGTTTGCCTTTTTCATTTGGAGCAATCGTTTGTGCACATTCAGCTCGGCATGTTGCACGGTGCTGCGCTTCGAATGTCTGCGTTCTTTTTTCTTTCGGGAATGCTTTTTAGCAATCGGCGATTTTCCACTTGGAAAAGTTATGCGCAACACAAGACAAAAGTTTTGCTCGTTCCCTACATTCTTCTTTCTCTTTTTTTCTTAGCGCTCGATCCGGTGCTGTATCAATTCGATGCATTTTTCCCGTTATCGCCGAAGATGAATATTCTCGGAATTTATCCCGACATTCAAAATGCCTTCCAATATCTCGGTTGGAATTTGGTAAAAATTTTCATCGCCGGAAAATCTTCAATCGGTTCGGGACCGCTTTGGTTTGTGTTTAATTTATACGCGATTAGCCTTCTCTTTTTTGCGATTCATCAATTCACTTCGGGACGAAAAATTTTCCTTTTTCTTTTCGCTCTTCTTTGCCTTGGCTTCGGATTTTTCTTGAACCGTTTTCATTTGCATTTTCCCTTTGGATTTGAACGCATTTGCACGACATTTTTCTTTTTTGCGCTCGGCAATTTGTGCAAAAATTTTCTTCTCCGTTTTGAGAAACAAAAACTTTTCGTTCTGCTTTTGGCATTTTTCTTCGCAGCGATTTTTTACGCTATTTTCGAAAAGCCCGATCCGAATTTTAGCATCATGAACAATGATCTCGGAAAAAATTTCGGCGTTTTTATTCTCAGTTCTCTTTCGGGAATTTTTGCGCTGCTCGCGTTATTTTTAATTTTAAATCGTATGCCATCTTGGAAAATCATTCTCGTATTCAAAGGAATTCTGCGGAACATTTCGCGAAACGGAATGATTATTCTCGCAACGCATTGGTGGATTCTTCTCGTGCTGCGCATCGTTTTTAAATCGGAATTGGATAAACCTTTTTGGGCGTGGATTTCTCTTCCCATCGTTTTCCTCGGCATGATTTTTTTCATTCCGCTTTTTCGTTCCAAGTTGAATCGACTCATCGCCAAAGAAAAAATTTCTTGGCGAGAAAGTTTATCTATTCGTTAACCCATGAAACGTTCGCACAAAATTTTTCTCGGCGGATGCAGCTTACTCGCAGTTACTTTGTTAACCGCTTGCTTGTGGAATTTTAATTCGCCGTCTTCGTCGGATGAAGACGACGCTTTTGTTTATTTGCCTTTGGACGATTCCGAATATCCTTACGCCAATTTACAGCGTCTCGTAATTCAAACGGAAAACGCAGCCGATGTGCGCAACCGCGAAACAAAAGTGCCCGCGAAACTTCAAATTTATGGAAAAGATTCGCCCGAAAGTTTTATTCTCGATTTGGAAATTCGCGGACGCGGAAATTCTTCTTGGCAACTTTCGAAATACGGTTACCGTTTGGAATTTGAACACAAAGTTTCGCTCTTTGGAATGCCCGCTGACAAAAGTTGGAATTTACTTTCGAATCAACGGGACAAAAGTCTTGTCCGCAATTATATCACAAATCAACTTGCCGAAAATCTCGGAGACGAATATGTTCCGCGTTCTGTTTTCGTCGAAGTTTTTTTGAATAAAAATTACCGCGGCATTTTTCAGCTCATCGAAAGCGTCAAAGTTTCTCCCGATCGCGTCGATATTCCCGAAAGCAATCAATCCTTTCTTTTGGAAAAATCTTCGGAAGATGATCAAGATAAAAAGCACGCTGAATTTTACACCGAAGCGGGAAATCGTTTTTTCATCAAATCGCCGAAGAAACCTTCTTTGGGTGACATCGACAACGTAAAAAATCATCTGGACGATTTTGAAAAATTCATTTTAAGCGATGCGGCAAAAAATCCCGATTCTCTCTCCAAATGGATTGACTTCGAAAGTCTTGTCCGTTATTATTTAATTCAAGAATTTACCAAAAATATCGACGGTAATTTTCACAAAAGCATTTATCTTTCTTGGGTAAAAAATTCTCCGATTCATCTCGGACCCGTTTGGGATTTCGATTTGGCTTACGGACTTTCTTTGGGCGAAAAACTTTCTGCCGAAGATTATTATGCGGGAAATGCGGGCTGGTTTGCGGCACTCTTTAACAGCGAAGAAAATTTTTCCCACGTGCGTCAATTTTGGAAAGATCATCACCGAGAATTTGAAGCCGTCGCCGATTCGGCAAGAGAAACGATTCGCCGTTTAACGCCAGCGGCAAAAAATGAATATAAACGTTGGCCGATTTTAAATGAAAAATTTTGGGTCTTCGCCGAAAGTTTTAAGCGTTACGAAGACACCGCGGATTCGCTTACGGATTGGATTCAAAAACGGATTGCATGGCTGGATGCAGAATTACTTTCCCCAATTTCCGAGTCTGCTTCATATCGATAATTCGTTGATTTTCGGAACCGCGAAAACGTAATCCGATATTGCGCAATTCAATTTTAAAAGGACCGTCCACGAGGACGTCAATTGTATTTAAGATTTCATCGGTATTTTCGGTGTAACGTTTCCCGCCCGGAATTAAATCGCAGTCGTAAACATAACCCGAAAACATCCAGATGCTTTTTGTCGGCAATTCTTTTTTGATGCGACGCACCAATTTTACGAGAACTTCTTGATTCGACGGTTCAAAAGGTTCGCCGCCGAGAATCGTAATGCCCTCGTAAAAATCGCGACTGAGTTCGTGCAAAATGAAATTTTCCATTTTTTCGTCGTAGGGAACGCCAAAATGGAAATCCCATGTTTGCGAATTAAAGCAGCCTTTACAATGAATTGTACAGCCCGAAACGAAGAGCGAAATGCGAATGCCTGTTCCGTTCGCACAATCCGCTTTGTAAATCTGCCCGACGTTCATTAGCGCGCCACCGAATTCGGATTGGATTCTGTAGGAATTTCACCGATGCCGACATGCAAAACGCGGTCTGCAATTTCGGCGGTGCGGCCTTGGTTCCAGTATTGTGTGCCAATGTAGCCGCAAGTTCTCCGCGCTACGTGCATTTTAATCTGGTCACGGTTGCCGCAGTTCGGGCATTCCCAAACGAGTTTTCCCGTCGAATCTTTGATCACGCGAATTTCTCCCGTGTAACCGCAGACGTCGCAGAGATCCGATTTCGTATTCAATTCCGCATAGAGAATTGAATTATAAATGTGCTTCATGATGGCGAGAACAGCGGGAATATTGTTCTGCATATTCGGCACTTCGACGTAGCTAATCGCACCGCCCGGAGAAAGACGCTGGAATTCTGCTTCTTTCGAAAGCTTGTCAAATGCATCGATTTCTTCGGTCACGTGAATGTGATAACTGTTCGTGATATAATTCTTGTCGGTCACATGCGGGATTTTGCCGAAACGTTTCTGCAAGCCCTTGGCAAATTTATACGTCGTGCTTTCGAGCGGTGTGCCGTAAACGGAATAGTCCACGTTTTCTGCGGCTTTCCACGCTGCGCAAGAATCATTCAAAAGTTGCATCACTTTTAAGCCGAATGCTTCGCCTTCTTCACTTGTGTGCGAAACGCCTTTCATATAGTAAACGCATTCGGCAAGGCCTGCGTAGCCGAGGGAAATCGTCGAATAACCATCGAAAAGTAAGCGGTCAATCACTTCGCCCGGTTTGAGTCTTGCCAAAGCGCCGTCTTGCCAAAGAATCGGAGCCACATCCGACGGCGTTCCGAGAAGACGTTCGTGACGCAAACGCAACGCCTTGTGGCAAAGCGCGAGACGTTCCTTCATGATTTCCCAGAATTTTTTTTCATCGCCGCCCGAAGAACATGCTGCATCGACCAAATTGATGGTGACGACGCCTTGGTTAAAGCGACCGTAATATTTATGCTTGCCTTCGACGTAATTTTTTGCATTGCCCAAATTGCCTTTGCCCGCGTCCGTAAAACGATCCGGCGTGAGGAAGGAGCGGCAACCCATACACGGATAGCAGTCGCCCTTGAGCGAAAGCGCCATCTTTTCGGAAATGTAATCCGGAACCATACGCTGCGCAGTGCATTCGGCAGCGAGTTTCGTCAAATAGAAATACGGAGTGCCTTCCGAAACATTGTCGTCTTGGAGAACATAGATGAGCTTCGGGAAAGCCGGCGTAATGAAATATCCGCGGTTATCTTTGACGCCGAGGATTCTCTGCTTGAGCATCACTTCGATAATGAGCGCTAAATCGTCGCGGATTTGACCTTCCGGAACTTCGTGCAAATACAAGAAGACGGTGACAAACGGCGCTTGACCATTCGTCGATTGCAAAGTAATCAGCTGATACTGAATGGTTTGGCAACCCGATTCCACTTCGCGGCGTACTTCATCTTCGACGATTTTTTTGAGCTTTTCGTCGGCGATATCCACGCCCGCTTCCGCAAATTCCGCTTTCAAACGCTTCGAAATTTTCTTCCGGCTAATGTCCACGTAACGTGCGAGATGCGACATCGTAATCGTTTGTCCACCGTATTGGCTCGAAGCCACTTGGGCAACAATCTGCGACGCTACCGTGCAAGCGGTATTAAAACTGCGCGGAGAATCGATATGAGTCCCGCTAATGCAAGTCCCGTTATCGAGCATATCGCCCAAATTGACGAGGCAGCAGTTATGCATGTGCTGCGCAAAATAATCCGCATCGTGGAAATGGATAAGGCCTTCTTTGTGCGCATTCACCACATCTTCGGGGAGCAAATAACGGCTCGTATAATAGCGGCTCCATTCGCCCGCCATATAATCGCGCTGCACCGAAAGCACCGTCGGATTTTTATTGGAATTTTCTTGCTTGACTTCTTCGTTATCGCGTTCCACAATGCCAGAAATTTTCTGGTCGATATTGCTCATCTTGCGCAATTCATTGTGTTTGTAGCGGTAAGTAATGTAAAGGCGAGCCACATTAAAACGGCCCGTTGCCATCAAGGAATTTTCCACTTTATCTTGGATTTCTTCCACCGAAAGATCGCGGCTCGCATTGCGGGCGTCTTTTTCAATGCCTTTCACAATGGAAACGATTTGTTCTTCGGTTAATTTGTCCGAGAGAATTCCTTCTTCTCCATTTGCCTTGCGAATTGCATTGGCAATTTTTTCGCCGTCAAACAAAACACGTTCACCCGAACGCTTCATGATATAAATCTGCGGCTGTTCCACATCCATGTTGCCATCTAAGCTTTCATCGTAGACCATAACTCAATACTCCTTTTGTACGCCCTCAACATTAGCAAAAAAATTCAACTGGCTGTGGCAGTTCGACGATTTTTCCACAACATGTTGTGTTTCGTCACACAAACTGCCCCAATTTCATCAAAATCGCCACTTTGCGAACCAGCACTGCCAGACCCCATTTTGCAACTTCTTTCTACACTGTTTATAAGTTGTGAACAAAAAGAAAATTAGAAATTAGAAATGAAATGGCGCGCCATAGGCGCGCGGGGGAATCCTCTAAGTTTAAATGCGGTTAATTTGCGAAAAATGCGTGTGCGAAGTTCCTAAAAATCGCAGGGAAGCTAGAAGAGGCCTCGGACTGCTCCATTCGATTTGCTGAGATGCTAGAAGAGCCCTCGGACAGCGCCATTTAATTTGCTGGCATACTAGATGAGGCCTCGGACTGCTTCATTCGATTTGCTGGCATACTAGATGAGGCCTCGGACAGTTCCATTCGATTTGCTGGCATGCTAGAAGAGGCCTCGGACAGGGCATTTCTTTATCACGAATTCACCATTTCATTTTCCATCAAACGCTTTTTCTTATTCCTTTTTGCTAAGAGCACTTGATAGCCCGAGCATAATCCCACAACGACTAAGCCAATGCCATCGGTAATCATCGCTGGGTGAATAAGCAATAAACCGCCGGCCGCTAAAATCACGCGGACCGGTGCCGAAATTTTTCCGTAGAAATATCCTTGTAAAGCGGCGGTGATGCCAAAGACTCCGACAAAAGAAGTAATCGCAATTTGCACAATTTCTACCCACGAAGCATCGATTAAAAGCATTTTCGGGTTAAAGCAGAACATATAAGGAACAATGAATGCGGCGATTGCAAGTTTTGAAGCGTTGAAGGCGGTTTTCATCGGTTTTCCTTTTGCAATGGCTGCGGCGGCGTAAGCGGCTAAGGCGACAGGCGGCGTAATGTCTGCGATGATTCCAAAGTAAAACACAAAGAAATGCGCTGCAATCGTCGGCACTCCCATGTGAATTAAAATGGGCGCAGTCGTTGCTGCCATAATGCAATAATTTGCCGTTGTAGGAACTCCCATTCCAAGCACAATGCAGCAAACCATCGTAAGCACGAGGGCGACAATCAGCTGACTTCCGGCGATTCCCACAATGCCGTTAATGAGTTCATTAGCAAGGCCTGTCATCGTAATGGAGCCTGCGATGATTCCTGCCATCCCGCAAGCAGCGCCAACGGTAATCGTACTTTTACTGCCCGCCACAAGAGCGTCTAAAAATTTCTTCGGATTGATGCGATTTTCTTTGTTAAAAAGGCTCACGATAATGGACAAAATAATCGCATAGGCGGCAGCCCTTTGAAGGGTCATGAAATTTCCAGAAACCCAAACGACTAACATCACAAGCGGCAAAAGCAAATAAAGTTTTTTCGCAAGAACGCGCATCTTCGGGAGTTCTTCTTTCGGAATTCCTTTAAGCTTTAAACGACGCGCTTCTAAATGCACACAAATAAAAATTCCTACGAAATATAAAATCGCCGGCAGAATGGACATTTCCACAATATTGGAATACGGAATGCCGATAAAATCCGCCATTAAAAACGCAGCAGCTCCCATAATCGGCGGCATAATTTGCCCGCCCGTTGAAGAAGCCGCTTCGACTGCGCCCGCAAATTCTTTTTTGTAGCCCGTCTTTTTCATCATCGGAATTGTCACAGAACCCGTCGTCACCGTGTTTCCGACAGACGAGCCCGAAACCATACCGCAAAGCGCCGAAGAAATCACAGAAACTTTCGCAGGGCCACCGGAAAAGCGCCCCGCCACGCGATTCGCAAGTTCAATGAAAAAAATCGAAATGCCAATTCTTTCGAGGAATGCGCCAAAGATAATGAACACGACAATGTATTTCGAGCACACGTTTAATGGCGTCGAAAAAATGCCTTCTTTTGTATAAAATAAATTGCGGACAAAATAGCGAAGCTTCAAAAAGAAATCGGGATTGGTGAGCCCATAAATTAAAGCGTAAAGAGTGAAAAAACCGGCGACATATAAAATCGGTTTTCCAACACATCTTCTTGTGACTTCGACAAGTCCGATGATTCCTACGATGCCGATGACAATTTGATGCGCAGCAAAACGCGTTCCTTGATTCACAATTTCCGAAGCGTTCCAAGCAAAGTAAAAGAATGCGCTCGAAGTCGATACCATCAAAAGCAAATCATACCACGGAATATGATTCACTTTTTGTTCGCCTCTTTTTGCAGGGTAAATGATAAATCCCATCAAGACAATCATGCCCATGAAACAAGTCAAGCGAATTTCTTCTAAGAAGGTCGCAAACAAAGTCACATAAATGCACCAAATCGCAAAAAATGCTAAAACGAGTTCGATGGCAACTTTGTATTTCCCGACCCAAATGCGAACATTCGATTGCTTATCATATTTTCGCATGACCGCATCGATATCTTCGTGAATAGAATTATCGCTTTTATCGACGAAGTTATCGTAATGTTCGAGTTTTTTCTCTTCTTCTTGCTCGAATTTGAGTTCGCGCTGAATGAGTTCTTCTTCTAGTTTTTCGCGGTTGTCGTTCATAAAAATTCCTAATCGTTAAAATTCAAAGTTTAGTCAAGAGTTTCGACGTTTACGCCGTGTTCTTGGTAATATTTTGCAGAACCTTTGTGATAAGGCACGGACTTTGTGCAAGTCGCATTTTCTATCGAAAGTTCTTTGCCTTTTGCATTTTCTTTTGTAATCTCTTCGCGATGATCAAAAAGTGCAGAAGTCAATTTGTAAACCGTTTCTTCGTTTGCATTTGCCGAAACGATTAAGACCGCTTTTACCGCAATCGTTTGCATCGGTTCCGTTTGCCCGGGGTAAGTATTTGCCGCAAGTTCTTTGGTCGTGTAATACGGACATTTTTCCATAATTTGTGCGCGGACATCGCCTTCGATATTGATTAAATAAACGCCGTTTGTCGTCGCAAGTTCTGTAATCGCCGAAGTGGGAGCTCCCGCGACAATGAAAGCGGCATCAATGCGTCCATCTTTTAACGCTTCCTTTGAATCGCCGAAAGATTGAAATTGCGGTTTGATATCGTCAAGAGTTAAACCGGCGGCAGTTAAAACATCGATGGCGTTAAAGTAAACGCCCGAACCGCTTGCGCCAACGGAAACTTTTTTCCCTTTTAAATCTTGAACCGTTTTAATGTCTTTGTTCATCGTGAAAAGTTGCACCGTTTCGTCATACAAAGAACCGAGCACTCGAAAATCGTGAGTCGCACCGTCCTTTTCAAAAGCGCGCGTTCCGTTCCACGCATAAGTCATCACATCGGATTGCGCAAATCCAAGTTGATAATCGCCATCTTGAATGCTTTGCACATTCACTTTAGAGCCGCCCGTCGAAACAGCGGTGACTTTTACATTCGCAAAATTTCTCATATACTGCGCAAGAACTCCGCCGTAAGCATAATAAGTGCCCGCAGTTCCGCCCGTTCCAAACATCATACGCGCATCGTAACTTTTGCAGCCGCTTAGGGAAAAGACAAATCCTAAAGCAAGCAAAAAGAATAACGAAATTCTTTTACCAAGAAAATCCATTTTGAGTCCTTTTTGTAAAAATTTTCCCCGTAAAATTAGAAATAATAATGAAAATTTCGCACAAATTCTCTAAAAATGAAAAACGCATTTTGGGGAAAAGAACTTGCACTTCCTTGAAACTTCTAAATTTTCTCTTTCATTTTCTCGCTTTTATTTATATTATCATTGTTTCCATCCAAAGGGAGCGTTTTTATATGGCCGCAAACGATAAACTCAGCGAAGAAGACATAAAAAACAGGTTCATTACGCCTGCAATCGAATCAAAAGGTTGGAATAAAAATGCCATTCGGATGGAATTCAAACTAACCGATGGCAAAATCAACATTCGCGGAAACAAGGCCCAGCGCGAAAAGGCAAAATTCGCCGATTATGTTTTGTTTTTAAATCCGGGGAACCCCATCGCAATTGTCGAAGCAAAAGACGAAACTTACGGCATCGCTCACGGTTTACAGCAAGCAATTGCCTACGCCCAAATGCTCGAAGTTCCATTTGCATACAGTTCAAACGGGCACGGCTTTGTCGAGCACGACTTTTTGACAGGCAAAGAACGCGAACTTAAAATGGATGAATTTCCCACTTACGACGAACTTTGCAAAAGATTCAAAGGTGAAATTCATGACGGAAAAGGCCTAGCAAAACTCGAAGAAAAAATCATCGACGAACCTTACTGCACAGGACAAGGCATCAATTCGCCACGTTATTACCAGCGAAACGCCATAAACAAAACTCTTGCCGCAATCGCCCAAGGCAAAAACCGCGCCCTTTTAGTTATGGCGACAGGAACCGGAAAAACATACACCGCATTTCAAATCGTCTATCGTTTACTCAAAAGCGGATTAAAGAAAAAGATTCTTTATTTGGCCGACCGCAATATCTTAGTCGATCAATCGATTGTTCAAGATTTTAAGCCGCTCGAAAAAGTCATTTGGAAAGTCCAACTAAACAAAGCGGACATTTCTAAAGCCTCATCGTATCAAGTTTACTTTGCGCTTTACCAACAACTTTTAGGCATCAAGGAAACGGACGACGATATTGAAAACGAGAAATATTCGGAGCGTTACAAGGAATTTTTTGCGCCCGACTTTTTTGATTTCATTATCGTTGACGAATGCCACAGGGGTTCTGCCAAAGCCGACAGCAACTGGCGAAAAATTTTGGAATACTTTTCAAAGGCAACGCAGCTCGGCATGACGGCAACTTCCAAAGAAACTGCGTACCAATCCAACATCGGCTATTTTGGTGAACCCGTTTACACTTACAGCCTAAACGATGGAATCGAAGACGGCTTTTTAGCGCCCTTTAAATTTATCAATCTAAGCTTAAACATAAGCGATGGCTGGCGCCCGTGCAAAGGACAATTAGACGCAAACGGAAACGAAATCCCCGACAGAATTTACAACAACAAAGACTTTGATTACGGCATCGTCATCGAAGATCGCACAAGAGAAGTCGCCAAAACGATTACGGATTATTTAAAATTCACGGGCGATAGATTTGCAAAAACCATTGTCTTTTGCGCAAACGAAGACCATGCCGACCGCATGCGAAAAGAACTTGTAAACGAAAACGCCGACCAGTGCAAAATCAATTCCGATTATGTCGTGCGCATTACCGGTTCGGATGCCGAAGGAAAATCAAAACTCAAAGAATTTATTTCGGTGACTCAAAAGTATCCAGTCATCGCCACCACAAGCAAATTGCTTTCGACAGGCGTCGATTGCAAAATGGTAAAGTTGATTGTGCTTGACCAAAATATTTCTTCGATGACGGAATTCAAGCAAATCGTCGGCCGCGGCACGCGCATCCGCGAAGCCGAAGGCAAATTGTCTTTTGCTATTATGGATTTGCGCAACATGCGCTCAATGTTTTTAGACCCCAAGTGGGACGGTCCCGCAGAACAAGACGAAAACTTTTCAAATGAACCCTGCCCGAAATGCGGCAAATATCCGTGCGAATGCCCAAAAGAGAACGAAAACGAACCTTGCAAAGTGTGCGGAAAATTCCCGTGTGAATGCAACAACCCAAAGCCTTACCAATGGATTGTCGATAAAAACGGATGCAAAGCTCAAGTTGTAAACGAAGAAGTAGCCACCTACGATTCGAACGGCAGTTTATTAAGAACAGAAACCATTATCGATTACACCAAGCGCAACATTTTAAATGAATTTGCAAACCTGAACTTTTTCGAAAAAGAATGGAAATCCAAAAAGCGCAAAAAAGAAATCATCGACATGTTTAAAGAAAAAGGCATTGATTTATTTGCGTTAAAAGAACAGCAAAATATGCAGGACATCGACATTTACGATTTCATGTGCCACCTCGCATTTAATAAAAAAACGCTCACGCGAAAAGAGCGCGCAAACCATGTGAAAAAGAAAGATTTCTTTAGCAAATACGGCGACAAGGCCCGCGAAGTATTGGAAGCCCTGCTTGAACGCTACATAAATTACAACATTACAGAAATTGAAGATTTGAAAATTTTGGACAACGACCCATTTAGAAAATTCGGATCGAAAAAAGCAATCGTCAATCTGTTCGGTTCAAAAGATGGTTATCTTTTAGCTGTCAAAGAACTCGAAGATTTAATTTACGAAGCCGCGTAGGTTTTTATGCTTTTATACCATGGAAGTGATTGTAAAATTGAATTCCCTGAAATTCGAAAGACGAAATATTCAAAAGATTTCTCATGGGGATTTTATTGTACCAATAATTATGAGCAGGCATGCAGGTGGGCAGAACGAAAGCTTATCAATGCATTTATCAATGTTTATGAATATTCAGAAAATCAAGAATTAAAAATTTTGAAATTCTCAGACATGAATGATGAATGGTTAAACTTTATTGCCAAATGCCGCAAAGGAATTTTACACGATTATGATATTGTAGAAGGTCCAATGGCAGATGATACCATTTGGAATTTTGTAAACGATTATTTAGAAGGTAATATTTCTAAAGAAGTTTTTTTTGAATATGCAAAATTTAAACACCCTACGCATCAAATAAGTTTTCATAGCATTCGCGCTTTAGATTGTCTGAAGTTTGTAAAAGGAGAATCATTATGCTCAAAGAAATAAAAGATGATGTGTTTTATGTATGCACAATGATTGAATTTGTAGCACGAGCAACCCACAATAAAGTAGGCGATGTTATTAAATACATTTCAGATGATGATTTAGCACATGAATTAAAAGCGGCTCCTATAAATCACTGCTTAACTTTTGAACAAGTTTGTGATGAATGGATAGAAAAGTATAAAATTGCAAATGGAGTCTTTGACAACATTTCAACATGCAAATATCAAGTTCCAACTGTCACATCCATTGGACGACTCTACCAACAGCTGATTTATAACGTCATCAAAGACGAAACCAAATTGATTCAAACGATTCGAGAAGTTTTTACCTCTTTTTTAAGCGAAGAAATTGCCAACTATAATTCGAGCCTTTATTACAGCAACCCCGATTACTTGCGCTGTTCCTATTTAGAAGGAACATTACTTGCGTAGATAAAAAGGAGGTTTTTATGCGAGCCTATAGCGAAGCTTATTTAGATGAAGTTGTAGAAACTCAAGGGCATCTTTTTGATTTTGTGGCACAAAATTTCAAAGATTTTGATACAGAGGATTTTATTTGTGCATACATGAATAGCAACACGCGAAAATACATCGATGAATCGCAGGCGTATGTAAACACGATGAGCGCAAAGGAACTTTGGGAATATTTTACGACAAATGAGCATTACACTTTAAAAAATGGAAAATCGATGCAAGGTTTTATGCCCGACTGGATAGGCGAATTTTATGCGTATTACCAGTGGTATACAAACATTCCTAGCGCCGAAGTGATAAAGAAAGTCCCTTTGGAATTTTTGAAAAAAGCCTACCCCGCTTTGCATGATTTAGACTTGAAACTCGCAGTCGAAAAAACTTTACAACAATAAGGAATTTTATGAATTTATCGAATTTTGTCAAACGAATCCGCGACATCATGCGTAACGACGCAGGCATTAACGGCGACGCTCAACGCATCGAACAAATCGCCTGGATGTTGTTTTTAAAAGTCTACGACGAAAAAGAAAACGACTGGGAACTAGACGACGATTACGAATCGATTATCCCCGAAAAATTGCGCTGGCGAAACTGGGCAAAAAATGCAAACCTAACCGGCGACGAACTTTTGGACTTTGTCAACCTCAAATTATTTGTCGGATTAAAAAAGTTAAATGTCGACACAAACACGCCCATGAAAAAGGCAATCGTCAAATCGACATTCACCGATGCGAATAACTACATGAAAGACGGCGTTTTGCTTCGCCAAATTATAAACGTCATCGATGAACTCGATTTATCAAACTACGAAGAAAGCCACGCCTTTGGAGAAATTTACGAATCGATTTTAAAAGAAATGCAAAGCGCAGGCTCTTCGGGCGAATTTTACACCCCGCGTGCCGTCACCGACTTTATGGCAAAAGTCATCAAGCCCAAAGTGGGCGAAGTGATGGCCGACTTCGCTTGCGGAACAGGCGGCTTTATCACAAGCTGGCTAAACGAACTCGATGCAAAAGTCAAAACCGCAAGCGACCGCGAAGATTTTAACAATTCCATTTACGGCATCGAAAAAAAGCAATTCCCTTACATGCTGTGCGTCACCAACATGCTTTTGCACAACATCGACATGCCGCGCATTTACCACGATAATTCGCTCACCAAAAACATTTTAGACTACACCGAAAAAGATAAATTCGACGTCATTTTAATGAACCCGCCCTACGGCGGCGCCGAAAAAGAAAGCATCAAACAAAATTTCCCCGACGATTTAGCCTCGAGCGAAACCGCCGACTTGTTTGTCTCTTTAATCATGTACCGCTTAAAACAAGACGGACGCTGCGCCATCATTTTACCCGACGGATTTTTATTCGGCACCGACAACGCCAAAGTTTCCATCAAGCAAAAACTCTTCAACGAATTTAACCTGCACACGATTATCCGCTTGCCCCACAGCGTCTTTGCGCCCTACACAAGCATTACCACCAACATTTTGTTCTTCGATAAAACAGGCCCCACCAAAAAGACTTGGTTTTACCGCCTCGACATGCCCGAAGGCTACAAGAATTTTTCGAAAACAAAACCGATGAAACTCGAACATTTCGCCCCCGCTTTAGACTGGTGGAAAAACCGAAAAGCAATTACCCAAGACGGCTTTGACAAATCCAAATGCTACACCGTAAAAGAACTCGCCGAGCGCGGATTAAACATTGACCTTTGCGGCTACCCGCACGAAGAAGAAGAAATTTTAGAACCCAAAGATTTAATCCAGCAATTCAAAGAAAAACGCGAAAGCCTCAACGCTCAAATGGATAAAACGCTAGAAAAAATTGAAAAAATGATTGCAATGTAAAAGTTGGGAGGGACAATGAGTAAAAAAGAAATGAAAAAGCCAATACAAAACCACGAATTTCAATTCGGTGAAGTATTAAATATTATTCAAACTCATCAAAAGAAAGCCGCTTCTGTTGTAAATGAACAGATGATTTTAACAGCATGGGCAGTGGGTGAATATGTTTCTAACAAGCTTAAAAACAAGGCTTGGGGCAGCAAAGTTGTAACGGAACTTTCAGAATACATATGCACAAAGCAGCCTGACTTAAAAGGTTTTGGAAAGCGGCATATTTATAACATGGTAAAGTTCTACGATGAATATTCTTCGCCATCATTTTACGAAACAGTTTGCAGGTATCTGCCCAAAACAATGGCACAGAATCAGAGTGTTTTAATTGAAGATAAATCAAATACAAGCAAAAATCAAATAATACAGCAACATGTTGAACAAATACAGCCAACTGAAATTGTGCAATCACTGATTGCACAATTAGGAAAAATTTTATCTCTTACAACCTTTACAAACCATTTAATTATTTTAACCAACTGCAAAACATACGAAGAACGTTTGTTTTATATCCTTTATGCGAATAAAGAGCGTTTATCCACAAGAGAACTACGCCGTTGCATAGAAAACCAAACCTATTCATCACTTCTTTCTGACAAGAAATCCCTTTCAAAAGGAATGCTTGAAGCATACCCCAATGCAAACTTTTTACTTAAAGACACATTGTTTGTAGACTTTTTGGGGTTGCCGCAAAAGCACAGCGAATCAAAACTTAAAAAAGGTTTGCTTGAACACATGAAAGAATTTATTCTTGAACTGGGTAAAGATTTTATCTTTATGGATCAGGAATATAATTTGCAAGTAGGTTCATCTACTTACAAGGCAGATTTACTTTTCTATCACAGAGGTTTGCAGGCTCTTGTTGCTGTCGAACTTAAAAAGACAAAATTTAATCCTAGAGATTTAGGTCAATTGGAATTTTATTTAGAAGCCCTTGACCGAGATGTAAAACGTTCAAATGAAAATCCATCTATTGGAATTTTATTGTGCCCAAGTGCAGATAAAGTTGTTGTTGAATATGCCATGAGCCGAAGTATGTCTCCTACGATGATTGCCGAATACAAGCGCATTTTAATTCCACAGGAACAAATGCAGCGCATGTTGAATGAATTCTGCTCTTTCTATGAAAAAGAAGAAAAATCTACCCCAAGAAACTTAAACCCATGACAGAAAACCAGAACACAGAATACAAGCTCATATTAACCGATAAATTTGAGCGCGCTGCTGTTTCTTTTTTGAACAGCAAAATGGGTGGTGTGCTTTATATTGGAATTGACGATGACGGAAAATTTAATATCCTTGCATATCTTTTTGCAGACCAAAACGGCACTGTAAATGCAAATGGCGGAATAAATGGCTCTGTAAATGACACTAAAAACGGCACTGTAAATCTTTTAGAATCAGAACGCCTTGTTTTAGAAGAAATAAAAAGAAATCCCCACGTTACAATGAATGAAATTGTTATTGTAACAGATATTTCCAGACGAACAGTTGCAAGGGCTTTAAAAACCTTGCAGGAAAAGCAAATTATTTGCCGAATTGGAGCCGATAAAAACGGACATTGGAAAATCATTAACGAATAAACAAATTTATAACAGGACGCCTCATGACCCACACCCAACTCAAAAACTCGATTTTACAACTCGCCGTAAGCGGCCGATTTGAAGAATTTAGGAGATGAAATGAGCGAAAACAAAAATGAACTAACAGAATTCGCACCGCTTGTAGAAGATATTAAAAGCGTCATTTTTACAGGCAGGGATTTAGCCTATAACGCTACAAACCGTGCCATTGTGCTCACTTACTGGAATGTGGGCAAACGCATTGTTTTGCAGGAACAAAAAGGAAATGCCCGAGCAGAATACGGCACCGCTTTAATTGAGCTTTTAGCATCTGAACTTACTAAGGAATTTGGCCCAAGTTACTCAAAGCGAAATTTGCAATATTTCCGCAAATTTTATTTAGCCTTTGAAGATGAGCAAATTGTGAACACATGTGTTCACAATTTAAATTGGTCGCACTTTAGAACTCTTTTACGTATAACAGATGAAAATGCACGCCTCTGGTATTTAAAAGAAGCTTGTTCAGAAAACTGGAGCGTGCGTACATTGGATAGAAATATTTCAACACAATATTACTACAGGCTTTTACAATCTCCAAAGAAAAATGAAGTCATAAATGAAATGCTTGCAAAAACCGCTCAAACAAAAAAACAGCCTTTGGAACTGATTAAAAATCCTATCGTTGCAGAGTTTTTAGGATTTAAACTTGAAAGTTCTAGTATAGAAAGCGACTTAGAAAGTGCAATTCTTAATCATATCCGCGATTTTTTAATGGAAATGGGCAAAGGTTTTGCATTTGTTGCCCGCCAGCAGCACATTGTAACCCAAACCGAAGATTATTACATTGACCTGGTTTTTTATAACATTGAACTTAAATGCTATGTGATAATCGATTTGAAAATGGGGAAAATCACTCATCAAGATGTAGGGCAAATTGATATGTATGTGCGTATGTATGATGACCTGAAGCGCAAAGAAGGTGACAATCCGACACTAGGAATTTTGCTTTGTTCAGAAACCGATGAAGACATAGCCCGCTATTCTGTGCTGCACGATAACGACCGCCTTTTTATGTCAAAATATCTAACATTTTTGCCGACCAAAGAACAATTAAAAGCAGAAATAGAGCGTCAGAAAGAAATCTTTTATGCCCAACACCCGCAAAAGAATATGAACTAATTTCAAGGACGCCCCATGACCCACACCCAACTCAAGAACTCAATTTTACAACTTGCCGTAAGCGGCCGCCTAGTAAACCAAATCGCAAGCGAAGGAAACGCAAACGACTTGCTTACCCAAATCCAAAAAGAAAAACAAAAACTCATCGCCCAAGGCAAAATCAAAAAAAGCAAAACTCAAAGCAGCATCTACAAAAAAGAAGGCCGCTGGTTCGAAAAATCCGGCAAAGAAGAAAAAGACATTACCGACGAACTCCCCTTTGAAATCCCCGGAAACTGGACATGGGCAAGACTCGGGGAAATTGGAGAATTTACTGGCGGAAAAACTCCAAGTTCAGAGAGTTTAAGAGCAGAAGGAAATATTCCTTACTATAAAGTTTCTGATATGAATAGAATTGAAAATCAAAAGTTTATGATAAAAACAGAGGCATATTTAGATTCTTCTTATACTGGCAAATTGTTCAAAAAGAATACTATTATTTTCCCCAAAAATGGCGGTGCGGTTTTTACAAATAAAAAACGAATTTTAACAACGGACTCATTGATAGATTTAAATACAGGAGCCTTTTCTTTTTCAAATCAATTGGATTTAGAATTTGTTTATCTAATGTTTCAAACAATTGATTTTAGAAAACATTACAAAGGTACAGCTTTACCAACGGTAGATACTGAAGAAGTCAAAAATATATTGTGGGGAATCCCCCCGCTAGCGGAGCAAAAGCGCATCGTCCAAAAAATTGAGGAACTCTTTAATACAATTAACAGTTGATAATTCACCGTTGATAATGGAGAGCTTCAGATTTCTAAGATCAAAGCTCTCCGCTCTAAGTTCTTAAAACCTTGTGCATAATTCGCCGAAGGCGGAGCACGGCTATGCCGTGCGCGCTCATTACTCATAAAAAATGTCATTTCCAGAAACTGGAAGACAAATTTCTCCTCTAATTTCTTGCGGACTTATTTCCCCTGGGAAATTTCTTCTCTAATTTCTTGCGGAATTATTTCCTCCGGGAAATGTCTTCTCTAATTTCTTGCGGAATTATTTCCCCCGCGAAATGTCTTCTCTAATTTCTTGCGGAATTATTTCCCCCGGGAAATGTCTTCTCTAATTTCTTGCGGAATTATTTCCCCCGCGAAATGTCTTCTCTAATTTCTTGCGGAATTATTTCCTCCGGGAAATTTCTTCTCTAATTTCTTGCGGAATTATTTCCCCTGGGAAATGTCTTCTCTAATTTCTTGCGGAATTATTTCCTCCGGGAAATTTCTTCTCTAATTTCTTGCGGAATTATTTCCCCTGGGAAATGTCTTCTCTAATTTCTTGCGGAATTATTTCCTCCGGGAAATGTCTTCTCTAATTTCTTGCGGAATTATTTCCCCCGGGAAATTTCTCCTCTAATTTAATCGTGTAACTTATAGGTTACAATATAGACTTGAATACAAATTTTTACAAATATTTTGTAGTAAAATAAAAAGTTGCAGTTTATATTCATTACCACTTTCGCATGGGGCGAAAGTTTCAAATACTCATGGAGGCTTTATGGCTCAAATTGAATCATTCAAAGTATCAGGGATTAACAATTCCGCTCACTTTATTTTTATGAAAGAAATTGCAACGCGTGCTCTTGCCGACGAAGCAGTTTCAAAAAATTGTGCAGCGCAAGTTTCTGCCTTTGACTCTGCTTTAAAAGCAGAAGATGAATGTTATTCTATTTCGCGTAAAAGTCTTGCAACCGATAAAATTTTATTCAATTAACAATTGACAATTGATAATGAACAATTATAGGGGATTTGAATTGAAAAACGATAATGTGATTGTTGAAAAAAGTGAAAATTTTGCAGTGCGAATTGTTCGATTATATCAATTTTTATGCGATGAAAAAAAAGAGTTTATTCTTTCAAAGCAACTGCTTCGCTGTGGCACAAGTATTGGTGCAAATATTCACGAAGCAACTCATGGCGAAAGCAAACTGGACTTTATTCATAAATTAAGCATTGCGTTAAAAGAAGCAAATGAAACATCTTACTGGCTTAGACTTTTATACAAAACCCAATACTTAACGCAAACACAATTCAAAAGTATCAACACAGACTGCAAAGAATTCCTAAAACTTTTAACATCAATTATCAAAACGGCTAAGAAAAATCTTGATAATTGACAATTTTATAGCAAGCATATTTTTGCAACTCTCATCTTGCAAATAATTGTGCATTGTTAATTTTTAATTATGCATTGGCTTACGCTTTTATAAATACGCAAATTGCGCAATTTAAACAAAATGTGGTGAACAAAAGGAAATCGAAAACGGAATCCCCCGCCGAAATTTCTCCCCTGGAATAAACTCCAACACTAAACGCAGAAAGCCGCCCGAAAGGGCGGCTTTCTTTCTACTTCTCCTAAAAAAGCCGCTCAATGAGCGGCTTTTTTCTTAAAGTCCTTTCTTGAATTTTTTAATCATCGAAGAAAGTTTGTTTTGCGGTTGGGCGCTCTTCGCTTGGTTTGCGTTTCCGCCACCGAGGCGCGCCTTCAAATCGGCGATGGTTGCATGCGGGCGAATGCCTTCGTGACGCTGCGGGCGACCGCCGCGAGAATTGCCGCGCGGAGCGCGTCCGGCACCGGCAACACCGTCGGTCTGTTCTTGCTTCATCGAAAGGCTAATGCGCTTTTGTCCTGCATCGACACCGAGCACGCGGACTTTCACCACATCGCCCACGGTCAGAACCGTTTTTGCGTCTTCTACGAATTTGTCGCTGATTTCCGAAACGTGCACCAAACCATCTTGGTGAACGCCGATATCGACAAATGCACCGAAGTTGGCGACGTTCGTCACCACGCCTTCCATCCAGCTTCCGGTGACGAGGTCGTTGATGTCCTTAATGCTGTCGTTGAATTTCGCATAGCGGAATTCTTTACGCGGGTCACGGCTCGGCTTTTCCAATTCGGCGAAGATATCTTCCAATGTGTGCTGTCCCACCGTATCCGAGAGGAATTCTTCTGGCGAAAGCGTCTTGATGGCGCTTGCGTTTCCCACGAGATCCTTGACAGGGACGCCGGCCTTGGCTGCCATCTTTTCGACGAGTTCATAGTTTTCGGGGTGAACTGCGCTGCAATCGAGCGGATTTTCTGCACCCGGAATGCGGAGGAAGCCTGCGGATTGTTCGAATGCCTTCGGGCCAAAGCCTTTGACCTTCAGAACTTCTTGACGCGATTTGAATGCGCCATTTTCTTCGCGGTACTTCACCACGTTTTCGGCGAGGGTCGAAGAGACGCCTGCGACATGAGTCAAAAGCGGAGCACTTGCGCTGTTGAGATCGACGCCGACCATGTTCACGCAGCTTTCGACGACTTCGTCCAAACGCTTTTTGAGTTCGCGCTGATTCACATCGTGCTGATATTGTCCAACGCCAATCGACTGCGGATCGACTTTTACTAATTCGGCGAGCGGGTCTTGTAAACGGCGACCGATAGAAATCGCACCGCGCGTTGTCACATCTTCGTTCGGGAATTCTTGAATCGCGAGCGGACTTGCGGAATAGACCGAAGCGCCTGCTTCCGAGACGATGACGCGAGCCGGCTTTTTGCCTTTGAATTTATGCGCAATGTCTGCGACGAAGGCATCGGTTTCGCGGCTAGCGGTGCCGTTTCCGATGGCGATTAAATCGATGTCGTATTTTTCGACGAGTGCGGCAATGTAATCGCCCGATTCCGCGACGCGCTTTTGCGGTTCATGCGGGAAGATGACACCGTGATCGATGAACTTTCCATTCTTATCGAGAACGGCGACTTTACAACCGGTGCGGAAGCCCGGATCGAGAGCGAGAACTGCCTTGTGACCAGCCGGAGGCGCAAGCAAAACATCTTGCAAATTCTTGCTGAACACTTTGAAAGCTTCTTCTTCGGCTCTGTCTTTGAGAATCAAACGCACTTCGCTTTCGAGGCTCGTCTTAAGCAAACGATCCCAAGCGTCTTTGCACATTTCTTCCAAATACGGTTTCCAAATGCTATCGCGGACGATGACTTGATTCTGCAAATACGAAACAAATTCTTCGTCGGGCATTTCGATTCCCAAGCGGAGAACTTTTTCTTTTTCGCCGCGGCGAAGGGCGAGCATCCGGTGGCTCGGAATTTTCGAAACCGGTTCCGAGAAGTCGTAGTAATTTTTGAATTTCGTTTCTTGCTTTTCAAATTCTTTGCGAACTTTCGAAGTCATCAAACCTTGCTTTTCAATTTTTGCGCGCAAGTATTGACGGAACGCTGCGTTATCCGCAATTTCTTCGGCGAGGATATCGCAAGCGCCATTGATTGCAGCCTTCGGATCGCCGATGCCGTTTTCTTCGGAAAGATAAATGCGTCCGATTTCTTCGGCGGTGTTCGTCGTTTCTTCTTGCGCCATGATGATGCGGGCGAGAGGTTCTAAGCCGCATTCTTTTGCAATCGTTGCACGCGTCCGTTTTTTCGGCTTATACGGTGCGTAAAGGTCTTCGAGAAGAGTTTTGTCTTTGCAAGATTCGATTTGCGATTTCAATTCGGGAGTGAGTTTTCCCTGTTCTTCGATGCTCTTCAAAATCGTCGTCTTGCGTTCTTCAATTTCTTGCAAATATTCGCGGCGGTGCTGAATATCGCGAAGTTCAATTTCATTTAATGTTCCGGTTTGGTCTTTGCGGTAGCGTGCGATGAACGGAATCGTTCCGCCCTGATCCATCAGTTCCAGAGCTTTGGCGACGCGCCATTCTTCCAATTTCAATTCTTCCGAAATCACTTGCGAAAAATTCATAGATTCTTTTCCTCAATAATTAGGTACTAGGACAATTTAAAAATCTTTCCCACTTAAAATGGGAAAAACAAAGGTAGAACAAAAGTCATCACCGCACCCATTGCAAACTGTAATGGACCGCCGATTTTCAAATAATCGTTGAAAGCGTAACGGCCTGCGTTCATCACGAGCGCATTGGGCGGCGTTGAAAACGGTGAAATGAAACAGCAACTAGCAGAGACAGTCACCGCAAACAAAAACGGATACGGACTCACCCCGAGGCCGGTCGCTGCACTCATCGCAATCGGTGCGAGAAGCACCGCTGTCGCTGTATTGCTGATGAAAATCGTGACAATCGAAGTCGTATAATAAATGCCCGCGAGAAGCGCAAACGGTCCAAGAGAGCCCAAATTTTCCACAAGTCCGTTCGCAATCATTCCCGAAACGCCTGTCTTTTCGAGAGCCGTAGACATCGGAAGCATCGCGGCGATAAGGACTGTACTTTCCCAGTTGATGGAATTATACGCGTCTTCCACATTGCGGAAGCATCCCGTCAAAATCATGAGAAGCGCTGCGATAAATACCGCGGCTACCGGAGGCACTACGCTTGTCACCATGAGAATTACCATCAAGAGAAGAATCACTGCGGCAAAAGGCATTTTGTGATCGAGCGGCACCGATTCCGCGGATTCCAAAGGTTCGCCGAGGACAATCCATTCTGTATTCGACATCGAAAGTTTGCGGATATTGTCCCACGTTCCTTGCACCAAAAGAGTATCGCGGGATTTTAATTTTTCGTCTTTTAAATCGCTCAAAATATAAGCGCCTTTGCGCTGAATTCCCAAAATGTTCACGCCGAATTGCGCGCGGAAATTTGTTTCTAAAACATTGCGATTGATAAGCGAAGAATCGGGCATAAGGAGAACTTCAGCGATTCCCCAATTTTGAAAATGCAAAGAAGAGCCGCGACCTTCGCCCGCTTTCAAAACATCGGTGCGCATTTCTTCGGCAAATTTTTCCACGTTCGCCGTATCGCCCAAAACATAAAGAGTATCACCGCCAAACGGAACACTTTGCGGTCCGACTAATTCTCGCCCCGAACTACCAAAAAATTTTCCGCGACTCGGTCTATCGATTTCGATGACGGTTAAATTATATGTATTCGGTAATTTTAATTCGGCAAAAGAACGTCCGATTAACGGCGAATCCATCCGGACGCGGACGCGCGTCACATTGCGCGAAAGACTGTATTCATCGGCCAATTCGCGAAGCGATTTCGGGCGCAGTTCGTCGACTTTTTTTTCTTCGGATTTTTTGCAGAGAAAGTGCGACAAAGGAATCATCGCAGCAATCATGAGAAGAAGCACAAACGCACCGATCGGCGTAAACGAAAACAATTTTAATTCAGGAAATCCCGCACGCACAAGGGTATCGCTAATCACCATGTTCGGCGGCGTCCCGATTAAAGTCATCATCCCGCCGAGGCTGCACGCAAACGCCATCGGCATGAGAAAACGCTTCGGGCCCGATTTTGTTCCCGCCGAAACGCTCATCACAATCGGAAGCATTAACGCAGCCGTTCCCGTAATCCCGACAAATGCGCCGATAAATCCCGTCACGAGCATCACCGCGACAAAGAGAAAATTTTCATTGTTGCCGACGATTTTTACAATTTTTTGCCCGGCGACGCGAGCGAGTCCCGTCCGAAAAACAGCCCCGCCGACAATGAAAAGTCCAAGCATCATGAGAACGATGGGATTTGAAAATCCCGCAAGCGCTTCGTCGACAGAAATCACTCCGAAAATCAGTAACAGCACAAGCGATCCGAGCGCAACAATATCCGAACGGATTTTCCCGTGCACAAAAAGAATCATCGAAATAACTAAAATGACGAGTGTTGTTATCAACATGCCGTAAAATTAGAAATTCATCTTTCCAAAAGCAGAAAAAATCAAGGGCTCATCTTGCGCAAAGCGCCGACGCAAAAAACAGAAAATCTTTAAAAACAAAAAATCAAAAACTTTATAATTTAGTCGAAACAAATAAAGGATGCTTATGTCTGATTGTATTTTTTGCAAAATTGCTGCCGGTGAAATTCCTTCCACCAAAGTTTACGAAGACGCTGAATTTTGCGCGTTCAAAGATTTGAATCCGCAAGCGCCTGTTCACATTTTGCTCATTCCGAAGAAGCATATTTCAAGTCTGCTCGAATTGCAAGAAGCCGACGCCACTCTCATGGGAAAGCTCCTTTTCCGCGGTCAGAAAATTGCAAAAGAACAAGGCTTAGGCGAAAGCGGTGTGCGTTTTGTCTTTAACTGCAAAGATGACGCCGGACAAACTGTGCATCACATTCACTGCCACATTCTCGGCGGTGCGCGCTTAAGCGATAGCTTCGGAGTGCGTTAAGCATTGCTCAAACAAACCCGGGTCATCATCCTTCATCGGATGCCCTACAGCGATTCTTCGCTTATCGTCAAAGGTTTTTGCTTTGACTTTGGAGTGCTTTCTTTTTTGGTAAAAAGCGCCAAAAGCAAAAACAGTCCGTTCAAAGCTTCTCTCGATCCTTTGTCCGAAAGCGAAATCGTCTTCAATGACTCGGGAAAAAGCGATTTGCATTTTATCCGCGAAGCGAGTCTTATCGATTGGTTTCCAAATCTGCGGAAAAATTTAGAGAAGACCGCGATGGCAGAAGTTATCGCCGAAATTCTTTTGCGGTATTTGCCCGCGGGCCTTTCGCAAGAACTCGATTTCCGTTATACGGAAAAAGCTTTTCAAATTTTAGACCGCAGTGAAAATTTTCAAGATGTTCTCGCCCGCTGGCTTTGGCACATCGCCGACTGCGAAGGCTACGCATTAAATTTTTCGGAATGTATCCGCTGCGGTACTCCGATTTCACAAATTCCCGCGGACTTTTCTTTTGAATCCGGCGGTTCCATTTGTGCAAATTGCCTCGGCGTTTTTCGTCCGCATTATTCCCCCGAATTTTTGCAGGACATCGCTCATCTCGTTTTTCGATTACCGCTTCAAAATCCGCGTCAAATCGAAGAAGAATTTTTTAAATATTTAAAATCCCATCTCGGAGAAAATCGAGAAATTAAATCTTACCATTGGTTACAAGAGGTTCGAAATTATGCTTTCTGCAACACAAATTCTTGAATGCAAAGGTAAACGGAAAATCGCCCAAATTACCGCCTACGATTACGGTTTTGCAAAAATTGCCGAAGCCGCTCACGCCGATCAAATTCTCGTCGGCGATAGTCTTGCAAACACAATGCTCGGCTATAAAAGCACACAATCCGTGGGCATGAACGAAATGCTCATCTTCACCGCTGCCGTTTGCCGCGGCGCTCCGAACACTCATGTCATCGGCGATATGCCTTATCGCAGTTACGAAACGCCGGAACTCGCCCTCGAAAACGCCAAAAAATTTATCGATGTCGGCGCTTCTTCGGTAAAAATCGAAGGCTACAAACCCGAAGTCGTTGAAATTCTCCGCAAAAATAATATCGACGTTTGTGCACATTTAGGCCTTTTACCGCAAACCGCAACAAGCTTAAAGCAAGTCGGCAAAACCGAAGAAGAAGCCGAACGCATTTTAAAAGAAGCGATTGAAATGGATCAATGCGGCGCTTACGCCATGGTCCTCGAACACATTCCCGAATCCCTCGGTGAACGCATCACCAAAGCGGTGAAACTCATCACCATCGGAATCGGCGGCGGTTCTCATACCGACGGACACGTTACCGTTTTGCAAGATGCCATCGGCATTAACGGCGGAAAAATTCCTCCCTTTGCCACGAAATTTTGCAGCGTTTTTGATGTAGCGAAAAAAGGCATCGAAGATTACGTCAAATTCGTTCACGAAGAAAATTTCTAAGCAAAACTTAAACGCAAAAGGCGGCGCAAAGCGCCGCCTTTCATTTTAATTTCACAAATTAAAATTCGTAGAAGACTTTTCCACCGATTTCGATGTTATGATGCCAAAGCGTTTCCGAAAGGCTGTTATATCCTTCGGAATCCGTACTCACGCTGCGAATAAACATCGGCCGATAACGCAAGGCGATGTCCATACCGAACGGGCGAATTTTGTAACGCATATTCGCCGAAAGTGCAAATCCGTTCGCCGCAAAAACAGCCGCTTCGCGGAATTCGCCCGAATATTTGTCTTCGGCGATTGCTGCGCTGTGCACCGACAACCGCGAAAAAGAATAGCCTAAACCCGGACCCACTTGAAAGTCTTCTTTCCAGAAGAAATAGTAGCGATATTCCGCAGCAAAACGCCAATAGTTCGCATCATTTCCCGTTTCGTATTCCGAGCCTTTGCCGTAACTCACATCGATATTCCACATTCCGAAAGAAACCGCAATCGTGTGCTGATTAAAATTCACACCGATTTCAGCTAACGGAAGCGGAAACGATCCGATGTCCGGCAGAAATATTCCGCGATTGCTTTCCTTGTCCGAACGAATAAATCCTTTTCCGTCCAAATCACCGCCCACCGAAAGCGACGCATCAATTCCGAGAGCGACAAAATAACTGCGATGCCAAATCACGCGATCGTGACCCGCCGCAAAACTAAGAGACGCCAGGAAGAAAACGAGAATCCAGGAAAGCTTGCGCATAATGCCTCTTACATCGCAGCGTAGCGGAACATTTCGTCAATGCAATGTCTTGCGCGATTCATCACATCGGTGTCTAATTCCACCTTCGCCGCTTTCTCCGGATGGCGAAGCGTTTCCAGAATATTTTCGAGCGAATTCGACTTCATGTATTTGCACATGCTGCAGCTACCGATGAACGATTTCTGCGGGAATTCATATTGCATCCGCGCATTCAAACCGCATTCGGTCAAAAGCAAGAACGGCGTTTTTTCGGGCTGATCTTTGATATACTTGACCATTTGTCCTGTACTGCCGACGAAATCGCTGAGAAGAGCGACTCCCGGATGACATTCCGGATGGCTCACCACGCGTAAACCCGGATTCTGTTCGCGGAAGAAACGAATCAATTCAGGATCGTATTTTTCGTGCACATAGCAGCAGCCCGAATACAGCACAATTTCTTTGTGAATGCCTTTTTGCTGAAGCGCTTCTTGTAAATTTTTTCCCATCAACTGATCGGGAACGAAGACAATTTTATCGTTCGGCAAGCTCGAAATGATTTTGTAAACATTCGAACTCGTCACGCATACATCGCATTCTGCCTTCACATCGGCAGTCGTGTTAATGTAGCATGCAAAAGTATGATTCGGATATTTCTTGCGCAATTCGCGCACATCGTTTCCGGTAATACTATCCGCAAGGCTACAGCCCGAAAGCGGTCCCGGAATCAAAACATCTTTATTCGGATTTAAAATTTTCGCCGTTTCGCCCATAAAACGAACCGCAGCAAAAACAATCGTATCCGCTTGGACTTTCGTCGCATCTTGACTCAGCTTAAAACTGTCGCCATCGTAATCGGCAACGCCGAGGATAATTTCTGGCGCCACATAACTGTGAGCGAGAATCACCGCATTACGTTCTTTTTTCAGTTCATTGATTTCGTTAATCACCGGAATCAATTTCTTGCAATACTCCATCGTATAATTGCAGAGAACAGTGCCCGGTTGAACGGATTTGAGTCTGTCGAAAAGTTCTTGCGCTGTCATAGTTTTCCCAATTTAAAAAATCTCACTCTACCGCACCACCCCAAAGCCGCAGCAATTACTCGTAAATTTTGCTCACCGTCGCCACAGCCTGCGACGCAATTCCTTCGCCGCGTCCCGTGAACCCGAGCTTTTCACTCGTACTCGCCTTCACGCCGATGCGTTCCACCGGAACTTGGAGCACGCGCGCGATATTCGCCTTCATCTGTTCCCGATGCGGATTCACCTTCGGCCGTTCGCAAATCACAACGCTATCGACGCTCTCAATTTTGCAGCCCGCCTTCACCACTTCTTCGCGGACGCGCGAAAGCAAAACCAAACTGTCCGCATTCAAAAACGCCGGATCCGTATCCGGAAAATACGTGCCGATATCGCCGAGCCCCGCTGCGCCCAAAAGCGCATCGCTAATCGCGTGCAAAAGAACATCGGCATCGCTGTGCCCGAGCAAACCTTTTTCATACGGAATATCAACGCCGCCGATAATGCATTTGCGGCCTTCGACCAATTTGTGAACGTCAAAACCGATACCAGAACGAAATACTTTTTCCATGCTCCAAATATAACTATTCCCGATTTTTTCTCGGGCGTTCCGGCGCAATGCGCCGGCGCTCCTTTGCGGTATAATTTTCGTCGCTACTCGCGACGAAAATTTCCGTTCAGCTTTGGCGACGCTTCGCCTCGCCAAATCCGAACCCATCCGGGCGAAAGCAGCTAACGCACCGCAAAAGAAAAACACCGCGAGCGCGGTGTTTTTCAAAAAATTTTCAGCCGCTCTTCGAGCGGCTGAAATTTCAACTTCAATTACATCGATGTCACCGGGATAAGCATCGGAAGCACCGCTAACGAAATAAGCGAAAGCGCTGCTATCACAATCCCGAAGCGAAGCAAGAACTTCGTCGAATCGCTAAGCGCATTGCAACCGCAGCACTTGCATTCTCCTGCCGGCGCAAAAATCGCAATCGCCACGCGCAAATAATAATACATCGCGATAATCGAAAGCACAAAGCCAAACGCCGCAAGAGCGATATAACCCGTCTTCACCACGCCGGTAAAAAGTGCGAACTTCGCGAGGAATCCCGAAAGCGGCGGAAGTCCCGCAAGGCTTGCAAGGCAAATCACCGCCGCAATTCCTTCTAACGGATGACGACGGCCGCGACCGCGGATATCGTCCAAGTTTTCTTTCGCATCGCCCTTTCCGCTAAAAGCCGAAATCGCAGCGAGAGCGCCCGACGAAGCAATCGCATAAGTGATGAGGAAGTAATACATCGTGCTCAAATCTTTCATCAAAAGACCGAGAACGATAAAGCCCGCATTCATCACCGCCGAGAAAGCAAAAATTCGACGAATGGACTTTTGCACAATTCCCGAGAATGCGCCGATGACCATCGAAAGAATCGCCACTGTAATAATCACCGGAGCGAGTTTTTCAAAGCCCGAACGCATCCAAAGTGCACCGAGAGCAGCCAAAGCGCCGACCTTAATGACTGCAGCCATAAAGCCCGTCACCGCAACCGATGCGCCGGTGTAAACGTCAGCCACCCAGAAATGAACCGGAGCTGCGCCCGCCTTAAAGAGAAGCGCAAACGCCGAAATCAAAACGCCGAGAGAATACAAACTTTCGCGACCTGCGAGAACTTTACCGTCAAAGTGCGTCGTTCCCGTTGCCCCGTAAACAAGCGCCATCCCGTAAAGGAAAAGAACGCTGAACACAGCACCCGTCACAAAATATTTGAAAGTCGCTTCATTCGCATTGCGATCTTTGCGGCGCAAGCCGACCAAGCCGTAAACCGGATAAGCCGCGAGTTCCATGCCGATAAAGAGCGGAAGGAAATCCACCGACTGCACCATAATCATGACGCCAACAGTCGCGAGAAGAGTCAGGCCATACGGTTCTCCTGCGGGGAATTTTTCGCGGGCAAGAGTCACTTGCAAACCGCCAATTCCGAGGAAAGCGCAAAGCAAAACCGCTCCGAGAAGGACGAGGCGAATCACATCCAATTCCAAGAGGCCAAAAATAGAACCCGCATCCAATCTCACAAAGTGCAGTGAAATCGCTGACAAGAATAAGAATGTGCTCGCAATCCACGGAATCACTTTCTGCTTATTTTTGTCCGCAATGAAAGGTTCCGTTGCAATGCAAATCATCGCTCCGAGAGCAACGATTACAATCGGCAGGAGATTCATAAAACTAGCGGTCATTTTGAGCCTCCACTTTTTCTGTATTCACTTCTGCAGATTCTGCAGAAAATTGACTTTTAATCGTCTGAAGCGCTGTCCAAGCCGAATCCGCATAAGCTTTGGCTTTTTCGTTTGCCGTCGCCGAATCTGCCATCCATTCTGGGTGGAGAGAAAGCGCAGCTTTTGCAAAGAATTCTTTCATCTGCAGCGAATCTTCGGCATTGAAATTTTCCATCGAAGCTTGCGCTTCGGCGCTTGCTTGTGCTAATTCAACAATTTTCTGCTGTTCAATCGAGTCCGAATTTTCGGCGGCAGCAACTGCAGCGTCAATATTTTCCGCTCTTTCTTCAGCGAGGTCACTCGTATAATCCATCGTGCTCGTAATCGGCTGCGGATGCACACCGAAGACGATTAAAAGAAGGAGAAGCGGCGCCGTAGCCACGGCATCGGAAATCGGGAAACGGAGTTTTTGCAAATCTTCCGAAACTTCACCCGGAACACCGAAGAGAACTTTCTGGATGAGCTTTAACATATAAACGCCGGTAAGGATGACGCAAAGTCCCGCGAGAATGGCGGCAAATTTGCAAACTCCCCAAAGTCCGAGAAGGACGAGGAATTCGCCGACAAAGCCAGCCGACCCCGGAATCGCAATAGCGAGAACGCTTGCAATTCCAAAGAAGAACGCAAACGCCGGATTGCGAGAAGCAAGGCCGCCCATCTTATCCAACATGCGATGGCCTGTAAAGCGTTCTGCAGAACCCGAAAGGATGAAGAGCGCCGAAGCCGAAAGGCCGTGACCGACGAGCAAAACGAGAAGCGCTGGGAACACATCCACCGAAAGGGTGAAAACTCCCGCGATGGCTAAGCCCAAATGGCTCATCGAGCTAAACGCGAGAAGCTTTTTCATATCCTTCGCGCGCATCGCCATAAACGCACCGTAAAGTGCCGTGACTAAGCCGAGGCTCACCATCAAAGTCGCATTCTTAAAGGAAACCGCCGGGAAAATGGCGAGAACCCAGAAATAGAATCCGTAAACACCAGCCTTCGACATCGAACCGGTGAGAATTGCGCTCAATCCAGCCGGAGCTTCTGCGTAGGTCTGTGCCTGCCAACCGTGCAATGGGAAAAGCGGAGTCTTTACCCAGAATGCGATAGCAAAGCACCAAAAGAGAATCGTCTGCGTCGATTCGGGCAAGTTCTGCGCCGCTTGAGCGAGCGGAATGATATGCGATGTTCCAGCAAGGGTAATCAAATACCAAAGGGCAACCGCCATCGGAGCCGAACCGATGAGAGTGTAAAGCGCAAAATTTAACGCAGCCGCACGACGTTCTGCACCGCCATAAAAACCGATGAGAATTGCCGCCGGGAGCACGAGCGCTTCGAAGAAGAAGAAGAAAAGAACCGCATCAATCGAAAGGAAAGTTCCGTTCAATGCGCCGAGCAAAGTGAAAAGTCCAATCGCATAATTGCGGTAATTATTTCCCGCCGTTTTGCGTGCGCTAATCAAAGCCGCAAGCGTAATGATGTTTGTCAGGAACACCATCCATGCGGAGAATCCGTTCACCGAGAACGCAAGGGTTACCGAGACATCAGTTCCCGGAATGCTGAACCAGTAAAACGGAGTCGTATTATAATTGCCCGAAACGAGAAGCGAAAGACCCGAAAGGAAGAAAATGGAAGAGAGAATTACCGCTAAGCGAGAAGCCGAACGGGAATCTTTTCCGGATGCCGCAACCATAAGAAGTGCGGCGAGGAACGGGGCAAATACCAAGAAGTATAACATTAGAAGAGCCCTCCGCAGAGATAGAGCGCGATAACGATAATCGCCATGCCCGCGATGCTTAAGCCCACCTGCAGGCGAATTTTACGCACCTGAAGGTTCCGAACGCCATCCCCCACAATAAAGAGGATCGAGCAAATCATCCATTGCAAAATCTGAATGAATTTGTCTACGATAACATCGACAATCCATGCGATGATTTCAAATGCTCGGATAATGACATTGTGAACGCAGTCGAAGAAGAATGTCCACGTAGCAGCACCGCCGAGAGGAGCCGCCGATTCGTTCTTTTTGACTTCGGGAATACGCTTGCGGGTAAAGATTTCGTAGCCGACGACTGCGCCGACGACTGCAGCGAGAGTTCCGAGAATTGCAAAGACGAGAACGGAAGGATCTTCACCGTGTTCCGGGCGAATGAACGCCGCGAGATTTTGCGCCCAGCTCACCGCCGGAGCAATCCACTGTTCAAACCAATTTGCACCCGAAACGAAGACGTTCCAAACGTAACCCGAGAAAGCCGAACCGATTGCGAGCACAACCATCGGGAAAGTCATCGAAAGCGGAGCTTCGTGAATGTGCGATTCGGGGAGGTTTCCGCGGTATTTTCCGAGGAATACGAGAACCATTAAGCGGGTCATATAAATCGCCGTAATCACCGCAGTCACAAGACCAACGCCATAGAAAATCGGACCAAATGTCGGCGAAGTTCCGAAGAGACGTTCGAGAATCAAATCTTTCGAGAAGAATCCCGAGAAGCCTGGGAAGCCGATAATTGCGAGGTAAGCGAAGAGCATCGTAATCGCAGTCACCGGAGTCTTCTTCAAAAGACCGCCCATCTTGCGCATATCTTGTTCACCCGAAAGGGCGTGCATAATAGCGCCAGCGCCGAGGAAGAGAGTCGCCTTAAAGAATGCGTGAGTGAAAACGTGGAAAATCGAAACGTCAAATGCCGAAGCACCTGCCGCCATAAACATATAACCGAGTTGCGAGATCGTCGAATAAGCGAGAACTTTCTTGATGTCGTTCTGCAAAAGTCCTGCGACCGCAGCCCAGAAAGCGGTAGCCATTCCCACGATTGCAATAATCGTAAGAACTCCCGGAAGGATAACGAAAAGCGGAGAAAGACGTGCGACCAAATAAACGCCCGCAGTCACCATCGTTGCCGCATGGATAAGAGCCGAAACCGGAGTCGGACCCGCCATCGCATCGGGGAGCCAAGTTAAAAGCGGAATTTGAGCGCTCTTTGCCGTGCAAGCCCAGAAGAAGAGAAGTCCAGCCGCCGTCAAAAGCGGAAGAGCTGTCACCACTAAATCCTGATTTGTAGCAGTCGTCAACCAAGCGATTAAATCGGTATAGCTGAGCATCGCCGAACCGCCGACAGTCACCAAAATGACCATGCCGAGCAAGAATCCAACGTCGCCGACGCGGTTCACCATAAACGCTTTGTTTGCCGCTTTGCAATTATGCAAATCTTTATTCCAAAATCCG
Organism: Hallerella porci; assembly: GCF_003148885.1. Lineage (NCBI taxonomy): Bacteria > Pseudomonadati > Fibrobacterota > Fibrobacteria > Fibrobacterales > Fibrobacteraceae > Hallerella > Hallerella porci. Next base: position 70,744 of record NZ_QGHD01000004.1, read on the forward strand.
ATGAGCAAGTAAGAGCAAAGTCCAACGCCTTCCCATCCGAGGAATGTAAGCAGCAAAGAATCCGAAAGAACGAGCACAATCATGCTGAAAAGGAACAAGTTCATGTACGCAAAGAAGCGGGCAAATCCGCGGTCTTTGTGCATATAACCTGTCGAATACAGAATGATGAGAGTCGCAATTCCCGTGATGAAGAGAAGCATCGTCCGAGAAAGACCGTCAAAGAGGAATCCAAAATCCACCGAAAGTGCTGGCGTATGAATCCAGTTTCCGAGGGTTTCGTGGAGGCCTTCTTGCGGCATATTCCAAGCGAGATAACCAGTCGCGAGGAATGCGAGAAGCGGGAAAAGAACGCCGATATAGCCGACAAGACCTTCGTCCGGACCTTTTTCGCTATCCGAAGATGCGACAGAAATCAAGGCGAGAACGATGACGCCGATCAGCGGGAAAAGAGGGATAAGCCAAAGAGGAATCATTTTCTGTTACCCCCTCATATTGGAATAATTGTCGATATCCGCGCTGTCCTGATTGCGGAACAGCAAAATCACGATGGCGAGGCCTACGCAAGCTTCTGCGGCGGCGACAGCAATCGTAAAGAGCGGAATGATTTGACCCGCAACGCTTTCTGCGCCTGCGAGAGTTTTCGAGAATCCGACAATGCTCAAGTTCACTGCATTTAATGCAAGTTCTACGCCCATCAAGACGAAGAACACATTGCGACGGCAAAGAGCCGTAGCAATTCCGAGCGACAGAAGAACTAGCGCAAGAATTTGAACGTAAATCGCCTGCATTAGTGAACCTCCTCAGACGTTTTAGTTTCCGGATCCGAAGCGATGCGCTTGCGAGCGAGAATCACCGCCGTCGCCATCGCCGAAAGCAGCACAAGTCCGATTGCAAGGAACAGCAGATAGTAGCCGTTCCCCGAAGCGCTCATATCAAAGAGAGTCTTCGAAGTGACATCGACCGATCCGCGAACCGCATTCGAATCAAATGAAATCGCAGAACGGCAAAGAGCAATCGCCGAAATGACCGCCATCGCAATCACCGAAAGCAAAACGAATAACGATGTTTTATCGAAGCGTTTTGTGTGATTATCGCGGGAACCGTTCAGCACAAAGATGATGAACATTAAAAGCATCATAATTGCGCCAGCGTAAACCATAATCTGCACGACGCCGACGAACGGACTTCCGAGAAGTCCATAAATGCCAGCGAGAGAAAGCATCGTCGTAACCATTGCAATCGACGCATACAACGGATGCCGATTGAGCAAGATGCAAATAGAGCATCCTACGGCAACGACCGAAAGAATGATGAAATAAATGAGAGCGAGCATTATTTAACTTCTCCCCAGGCAGCGAGAGCCTGCTTGTTTTTCGTTCCACCAGGAGCCACTTGACTTTGCGGATCATCCGGATAATCCTTCGGATCCCAATTCGTCAAATCGTAAAGCGAGACGATAAAATCTTCGCGTTTGCGGTGCACAAAACTGGTTTCGCAAGTATCCATCCGAAGCGCATCTTGCGGACAAGCTTCAACGCAAAGCCCGCAGAAAATACACACAGAATGGTCGATGTCAAAACGCGCTGCGCGCTTTTCAATGCGTCCATCCGGAGATTGAGCCGCTTCAATGTAAATGCAATGAGCCGGGCACGCCGAAGCGCACATAAAGCACGCCACACAACGCGGAGTTCCGTCCGGGCGCACCATCATGCGGTGCTTTGCACGGTAATCCCGCGGAATATACGGTTTCACTTCGGGATAACCAGTCGTCGGCAACGTTTCGTAGCGGAAAAATCCGCGGAAGAAATGTTTAATCGTCGTGTAAAGACCGCGGAACGCTTCGAAAATATAAAGGCGTTCGATCCAGTTCATCGGCTTGTGTTTGACAACGCGAACCATTAGTTGCCTCCCATAACGAACTTAGCAATCACAGCTGTCACCACCAAGTTCAGAAGTGCGATATTCAAAAGAATCTTCCAGCCGAGATGCATAATTTGGTCATAACGGAAGCGCGGAAGAGTCCAGCGCACCCAAATCCAAACCCAGCAGAAGAAGATGGTTTTCACCATCAAAACGAGGAATTGAACCGCTGCAGTTCCTAACGCCGTTCCGATTCCATAAACCGGAAGTCCGTTCACCATCGTCGCTTCGGGATGAATGAAAAGACCCGAAGCCACTGCCAATGCGATGAACACTGGCACAGCAATCCAAGCGATGATTTTGTAAAGCAAATATTCGCGATTGATTTCTGCCTTATTCGACGCTTGACCTTTATTGTAAGCGCGAAGCCAGCGATAAACCATGTGAAGGAATGCGAGAGCGAGGAAAGCGAAAATGCCGAAGAGAACTGCGAGAACGGTTCCGAAATTCGCCTGCACATCTGCAGTCGTCATAAACGGAATCGAGTAACCGCCGAGGAAGAGAGTCGCCATGAGAATACTGTTAATTCCCACATGACCGTATTCACCCATATAGAACATACCGAATTGCATTGCGCCATATTCTGTATGATAACCCGCAACAAGTTCCGGATCGCCTTCCGAAACGTCAAACGGAGGACGTCCCGTTTCTGCGATTGCCGCCAAAAGGAAGCAGAAGAATGCCACCGGCTGCACGAAAATGCCCCAAGCGTGCTGTTCCTGCCAACCGACAATACCTTCGACGCTGAATGTTCCTGCGAGGAGAACCATTCCCATCATCGAAAGGCCAAGGCAAACTTCGTAGCTAATGCTAGTCGCCGTCGCGCGGAGCGCACCGAGGAACGGGAATTTCGACTTCGAAGCCCAACCCGAAAGCACTGTTCCGAAAACAGAAAGCGAAGAAAGGCCGAACATTAACAAAATGCCGACATCGGTATCGATATTCGCCGCCGGAATATGCACCACGGTATCGCCGAAAGTAAAATTCAGCGAAGCAAAATACGGGAGCACGCAAGGCGTTAAAAGAGTTAATCCAAAAGGAATCGCCGGAGCGAGCGAGAAGAGAATTTTATTCACCTTCGCCGGTTCATAGAGTTCCTTAAAGAAGAGCTTCGTGCCATCACACGCGTTCTGCACCCAACCGAATAAACGAATTTTTCCGAAATACGGAATTTTCACATAAGAGCGGTTCGGACCTTGACGGTCTTGAATAAATCCCGCTCCGCGACGTTCCATCGGGATGAGAAGCAAAATGAAAAGCACCGGCACAAACGCGAGACAGAGTTTCGCTAAGATTAGGAGCCATTCAATCCAAGTTTTGGAATCGATAATTTCCATCATACAGCAACTCCATCGAGCAATTCGCCCGTGCTATGGATGGCGTCAAAAGAGAATTTTGCGAGAACAGAAGCGAATTCGCCCGCTTTCTTGTAAGCGACCGCTGCACTGGTCACCTCTTCACCGGCGAGGGCAAAGAGAACCGAATAAAGCGGAACAAGTTCTGCGCTCGGCGATGTCGGCGCCGCATTCAACTTTTGCAGAATAGAATTGACATTCACCATGGTGCCGCTCACTTCGGACCAGTGATTCACACCGAAGACGGCAACTGCTTTCTTTGCAGTCGCATCATTCTTTGCCGAAACCGCAATGCGGTGCGAAATCTTTTCCAAAGCCTGCGCCTTCGAAGCGTCGCTTCCCCACAAATCTGCAGAAAGCGTTACGAGAGTCGAAAATTCCGAAGCGCGTTTTACCAAATCGTCTGCGGTTTGTGTAAAACCGAAGAGAGCAAAGCCCGCGCGATTTGCCACCGGATCACCGCTCTTTGAAAGTCCATCCGGAGTTCCGACCGGAGCAAATGTTCCGACGAAAACTTCTGCTTTATCGCCGAGTTTATTCACCAAAGTTTTCAAAGCCACGGCGTCTTCGTTCGTCGCCGATCCGCCAAGAACAAATGCGATTTTTCCGCTGCCGCTGAGCGCACTCTTGAGAGTGTTCAAGTCACCAGCCGGAAGACGATCTTTTCCAAATTCTTGGAAAGCGAGACGGCTCGTATTCGAAATCCAAGTGCGGTTCACTTCGGGATTGCAACGCGGCATAACGCGCCAAATGAATCCTTCGTTATGATCGATCCAAATGTTTGCGCCGAGAGAATCGTCCATCGAAATGCTTGCGGTACGCTTTAACATCCACGAGCGTTGCTGGAAGCGGAAATACTTCGCAGTCATCGCACCCGTCGGGCAAACATCGGCAACGCAGAGATCGTATTCGTGATCGAGTTTGCGACCCGGGAATGTGGTGATATAAGTTTTGTCTGCGCGGAGAGCGAGTTGCAACTGTTCATCGTGGCAAACATCGCGCATAAAGCGGACGCAGCGATCGCACTGTACGCAGCGTTCTTCATCGAGAGAAATTCTCGGACCGATATCGACGCGTTTACCGCCGCGGAGCTGTCCCTTCGTATCGTAGAATTGATGGTCGGGATTTCCGTGATAGTTCTTGCCGATTTCTGGGAAGAGGTTGCCCTTCGCATTGCCTGCTTCCACATAATTTTCTTGCAAGGTGCATTCTCCCGCTTTGTCGCAAATCGGACAATCTAACGGGTGATTGAGCATCATAAATTCCGAGACTGCAGCGCGGGCATTCTTAACGCGTTCGCTAGAATGCGGCGTAAAGATTTTCATCCCTGCTTTCACCGGCGTGAAGCAAGAAATAATCAACATTTTTCCGCGCGGACCTTCGGTTTCGACCAAGCACTGGCGACAATTACCAGAAACCGGAAGATACGGATGGTAGCAAACGTGCGGAGTTTCAATGCCCACGGCCTTCAAGGCTTCGAGCAAGTTTGTATCGCCCGGCACTTCCACATTTTTGCCATCGACCTCGATTACAACACGAGGACTGTTGGCTGTGGGAAGATGAGGCATGTTATAATGATTGCTCATAAGATTACCAATATGCTCCCAAGCGAACGGTGGATCTCAAGCGGGGTTCCGCATGATTCGGATTTTTAGCGATATATTCTTCGAAGTCCGCGCGATATTTCCGCGTGTAAACATTCAAAGGACCGCCGAGAGAAATCGACAGCGGGCAAATCGTTGTGCCACCGAAACCTGCCGAAATATGCTGCAGCAATTCGATATCGCCATCGTGGCCCTTGCCTTCGACGATTGAATCGAGAACGCGCTTTGCAAATCCCGTTCCTTCGCGGCACGGAGTGCACTGTCCACAAGATTCGTGAGAATAGAAATGTCCGAGAACATCCAACAAATCGACTGCGTTATGCGTATCGTTAAAGACGATAATTGCGCCCGAACCAAACATGGTTTTGAGAGCCGCCATACATTCGTAGTCAAGAGTTGCATTTTCGCATTCTTCAGGAAGAAGCGGCGGGCAAGAAGAACCACCCGGAATGACGCCTTTGAGTTTTCCGACGATTCCTTGACAATATTCTTCGCTCGTGAGCATTTCCATTAACGGAGTTCCGAGAGGAGCTTCGTAAATGCCCGGACGTTTTACATCTCCCGACACGCAGAAAACTTTCGTTCCGTGCGCACGAGGTGTTCCCATTTTCGTGTATTCTTCCACCGGATGCGAGAAAATCCACGGAAGCGACATAATCGTTTCGACGTTATTCACGCAAGTCGGCGATGCCCATGCACCTGCGACCGCGGGGAAAGGCGGCTTCAAACGAGGCTGACCTTTTTGACCTTCGAGCGAGTTGATCAGTGCGGTTTCTTCGCCGCAGATATAAGCGCCAGCGCCACGGTGAACGAAAATATCAAACGAGAATTTTGTCCCCATAATATTTTCGCCGAGGTAACCGGCTGCATACGCTTCGTTGAGCGCTTTGTTGACGCTTTCGATGCACGGTAAAAATTCGCCGCGGGCATAGATGTAAGCGCTGCGGGCTCCGAGCGCCCAGCCAGCGATAATCAAGCCTTCAATTAAACGATGCGGATCTTCCAAAAGCAAGAAGTGATCTTTATAAGTTCCGCCTTCGCCTTCGTCTGCGTTCACGACGATGTAAACGGGCTTTCCCGTATTCCGCGGAACAAAGCTCCACTTCATCCCCGTCGGGAATCCTGCACCGCCGCGTCCGCGGAGACCTGCGCGTTGCACGCGATCGATCACTTCGAACTGCGACATTTCAAAAAGAGACTTTGAAATCGTCGAATAGCCGCCGAGCTTTTTGTAGGCTTCAATGCTTTGAGCGTGCTTTCCGAAATTTCCTGTACAAACTTTCATCGACTCTTGCATAATCAAACCTTCTTTGCTGCGACTTGTGCTGCAGCCGGAGCTTCGGGAGGAGGCGCAGCCTTCGCCTTCGACACAGCAGACGGTTTTGCTGTCCGAGCGCCGCTCACTGCAATCATGCGATATTCATCGCCCACTTTTCCTGCAGCATCCACAAACGTTTTGTCTTTTACGCCCGGTTTTCCGACTTCGGTCCAAGAACCGTTCACATTCTTTTCGACGGTGAGTTCGGTAAATTCCGGAGCGCCTTTCCAGGTTAAAGTCGCACCATTGTCATCGACGAGAGCGACAACAGCCAAAACCGGAGAAGGCGGCGCATAAGTCGGATCTTGCGGTTTTGCAGTAGCACCCGGTGCGCCCGGATGTCCGCCGTGACCCTTTACCATGCCGCCGAGAACTTCGCGCGGAGGTTCTTTCGGGAACTTTTCTTCGCGTTCGTAGCACCATTTGAGAATCTTGTCAAAGCGTTCCGGTGTTAAGCAAATTCCCGGTTTCATCACGAGTTCGCCGTTTTCAACATCGGTTGCATAATCGTCGTTCACGAGCATCGCGGGCGCGTTTCCGCAAGCCGCTAAGCATTCGACTTCGACAATGGTGAAAAGTCCGTCCGGAGTGGTTTCGCCCGGCTTCAAATTCAATGTTTTGCGGGCATAATCGATTATGCTTTCTGCACCGCGGATGTGGCAGCTAATGTTATGGCAGAACTGCAAAAGGAAGCGGCCTGTCGGCACATGCTTATACATCGTATAGAAAGTGGAAACGCCATAAGCGTGCGGAGCGGAACATTCGCAAATGTCTGCAGCCCAACGAATCGCTTCGTGCGGAAGCCAACCGATAGCATCTTGAGCAACCCAAAGCACTTCGAGAAGCGCCCCTTGCTTTACCGGATAACGGGAAAGCAAATCGGCAACGCGAATTTTCACTTCAGCCGTTTCCAGCTTCGGAGCGATTTCGCCCCAAGTCGGCTGCTTTTGAATCGGATTAGCGTGACCCACTTGATCCGCCGGAGACGGAAGAGTTTCGACCGGAGTCGGGCCGTGGGTATAGGCAAGCGTATTATTGGCAACGTCTTGAATGGCGCCTTTAATGATACTCATCTGTCCAATTCTCCCGCGATAATGTTAATGCTCGAAAGGTTTGCAATCGAGTCTGCAATAAGGCTTCCTTCCACTAGTTCGTGGAATGCAGCAAATTGCGTCATGCAAGGCGGACGTACTTTGACGCGCCAAGGATGACCCGAGCCATCGGAAATGAGAGTAAATCCGAGTTCACCGTTTGCTGTTTCCGAGCCCGAATAATATTCGCCCGCCGGAATGCGAATGCCTTCCAAAACGCTCTTAAAGTGACCCGCCAACGCTTCCATTTCTTGGTAAACGCGTTCGTGCGACGGAATGCGGATTCGCGGATCATCGACGTTCACAGGACCCGGCGCCAAGCGCTTCAACGCCTGACGAATAATCTTCACCGATTCTTCTGCTTCCGCAAGACGAACCATCAAGCGGTCAAAGACATCGCCATGAGTTCCGGTAACGACATTCCAATCGTAGGTTTCGTAATCCCAATACGGTTCATCTTTGCGGAGGTCGCTTGCGACGCCTGTTGCGCGAAGACACGGACCTGTCCAACCAAAACTGATTGCCTTTTCTTGGGAAATGCTTCCCACATCGACAGTACGATCGAGGAAGATACGGTTCCGATCAAAGCAAGCGTGCACATCGTGCAAGTTCTTTTCGACCTGTTTGCAAACGCGCAAAACATCTTCTTCAAAGCCTTCGTAAGTATCGCGGTAAAGGCCGCCGATACGTCCGTAGCTGTTCGTAAGGCGTGCGCCCGTCAATTTTTCCCAAATGCGCATCGTCATTTCACGGGAATCGAATAAGTAGAAGAATCCCGTCGTCGAGCCCAAATCTTGAGCGGCTGCAGCAACGCAAATAAAGTGATCTGCAATGCGGGAAAGTTCGTTCACGATGACGCGCAAAACCTTTGCACGTTCCGGGATTTCGATGCCGAGCATTTGTTCTGCAGCGCGGCAATAAGCGAAGTTATTCATCATCGCCGAACAGTAATCCAAACGGTCGGTCAGCGGAAGAACTTGCTGCCAAGTTCCGCGTTCTGCCATCTTTTCAAATCCGCGGTGCAAATAGCCGATTTCACCGACCATTGCCACAATATTTTCGCCATCGAGAGCGTTAATGTAGCGCAAACATCCGTGAGTCGCGCCATGCGACGGACCGATGTTTAGCACCATCAAATTTTTTTCTTCGCCATCAGGAGTGAGAACTTTCATTTCTTAATGCTCCCTTGCAGATATTCAACTTCGTCCGGAAGGATTTCTTCGGGGCGTTCCAAAATGCGGTAACCTTTGGATTCCAAACGCTTTTCGAGAGCGGGATACAAATAATCGTTCGTCGAAAGCCATTGACGACGATGCGCCGGATAATCTTTGCGGAGCGGATGGCCCACAAATTCCACGTGGTTTAACAAACGGCGCAAATCCGGATGGCCCACAAAATTCACGCCAAATTGGTCGTAAACTTCGCGTTCTTGCCAATTCGCAATTTCGTAAAGATCCGAAATCGTCGGAATATTCAAGTCGGCTTCTTCGACAAAAACCTTGAGAGTTAAACGCTTCGCCGGTGCGTAAACACTTTTGAAAACATATTCAACCGCAAAGCGAGGTCCGGTATAATCCTTAAAGCCCAAATAATCGATGCCGACGATATCGAGCAACATATCCAGTCCGAGTTCATCGCGGAGAGTTTTGACCGCCGCATGAAGATTCGAACGATCGATTACAGCGGTAAGGGTCCACGGATTCTTTTCGGAACGGGTAGCGCCGAACTTTTCGAGAAGGGCGAGAGCACTTGCTTCAAATGCTTGACGCGCTTCGGCAGTCGCAACAACCGGTTCTTTCACATTTTCTTCAGAAGCGACCATTACGGATTCTCCTTCCAAAATTCAGCCTTGCGGATGGCAGAAGTTTTCAATTTTTCGGCCTTTTCCTTGATTTCGCGGGCTTTTTCGTGCGAATATTCAGCGAGTTCCGCCTTAGCTTGAGCGGTCTTTGCTTGAATCGCTTCCCACTGTTCACGCACACGTTCCTTGCGCTGCTTCATATACGATTCATCCGAAACTTTCTTTTGAATTTCGAACATCGCATCGAAGAATGCTTCCGGACGGCTCGGGCATCCGCCGATATAAACATCGACCGGAATGATATGATCCATTCCCGGAACGGTGCAGTAGCAGTCATAGACACCACCCGACGTGGCGCAAGCGCCCATCGCAATCACCCATTTCGGTTCGGACATCTGTTCGTAAATGCGTTTAAGAATCGGAGCTTGTTTATAAGTAATCGTCCCCGATACCGCGAGCACGTCAGACTGACGCGGCGTAAAACGGACGTATTCAGAACCGATTCGGGAAAGGTCATAAGGACTCGTTTCCGTACTCATGAATTCAATAGCACAACACGCCGTTCCATAAGGGAACGGCCACAGGGAGTTTTTGCGTCCCCAGTTGACTATGAAGTCAAGTTTCGTTGTAAAGAAATTGGCTTCTTGGGCTTCAACTGCTGCCATAGACGATACCTCGTAAATGTCGGGCGAAAAATTAGAAAATCTTCTGCCGACGATTTTTCAGAAGTCTTATTTCGGGGGATTGTATTGTCGATTCGCCGTGTCAAATTCGATGCCCGATGCGCGAATTCGCCCTTTTTCTGTCGTTTTAAAGCGAAAATCTACACCGCGTCCCACGATATTTTGCACCGTTGCAATGCCATTTTCTTCGGATTTTAGATGCACAAATTGTCCCATATCGAACCAATTTGTATCGGTTACCGCCAAAATCGTATTGTTTAGCTGTAAAATGCCGCGATTTCGGAAGATGCTTCCCCGCCATAACGGAACTCCCGCCGGGAATGTGAGCACTTCGGAATTGGTCATCTGCAAAGTCGCATGTCGCCCGATTTGAAATTGATCCGCGAGAGAATCTTTTGCTGCAATTCCGAAGCTAAAAAATGAATTGGTAAAGCGAATGCTTCCATACGAATCATCGCCCACCAGCACTCGTCCGAGGAAATTTCCATTCGTAAAATTGACGCCAATTCCCGAGTTCACATAATCCGCTTGAATTGCGACATCGCACAAATCGCAGCCGACATTTACCAAATCGAGAGAAGGCAAAGCCCGCGTCCCCATTTCCCACTGCGAAGAATCCGCCGATAGAGACTTGCTAAAAACGAATCCCATTTTCGCATAAATTACAAAAATGTTCGAAAGCCATCCCCAATCCGCCCGATGAATTTCAATTCCCGTCAAATTTTCCAAATCGCGTTTGGCGAATGCCGCCGTTTTTTCGGCATCCGAAGCCTTCACCTGATAAAATGCCCAGCTGTATTGATTGTGAATATTCACATTTTCGATGACGCCGAGAGATGTGACGCCGTCGAGGACAATTCCCTTTTTAAATACCGCCATATTCACGCCGCGAATCAAATGATCGTTCGATGCCCACGCCATAAAAATTCCCGCGTAAGAATTCACGAGAGTCGAATTGATAACGGCGCACCGAGCAGCTTCCGTCGGCTCTTGATTTGCATCGTATGCGCTATTGCAAAAAATCGTCCACGCATACGGCATAGGATGCAGCGGGTCTGTTTGTTCGGGATAAACGATGTTCACGCCTTCTAATGTCGAAGAACCTTGCAAATAAACGCATGACGGAAATTCCCACGGATTTTTTTCGATGTTTTCTGCGTCAGAAATTTTCCCGACGTAACATTCTATCGTCGTTCCAGCGCCTTCTAAATCTTCTTTTTCGGCGACGTGCGGGCGCGTGTAACTTCCCTTTAAAGTCATTCCCCGCGGCACAAAAATCGATTGTTCAAAATGCCAATTTCCTGCGGGCAAAAAAACTCCCGCCGCATGCACTTGCAACGCTTCTTCAAACGCTTTCCGAAGCGCATCATCATCGGGCGCACCATCATTTACCACGCCACCAAAATCGGCGATATTCAAAAATGTCTGCGCGAAAACCGAAGCAGAAAACAAAAGAGAAAGCGAAAGAGAAAAAGCAAAGTCCGATGTAAAAATTTCACCAAACGAATATAAAAAATGAGAAATTAGGCATGAGTGTGCGCGGCTGCGCCGCGCCACCATCTAAATTCCTAATTCCTCATTACTCATTCCTCATTTTCGCTCGTTTCTAGGTTCTTCGACACTCCGATGAGGCTAGCGACGACCGTTTCTAGGCTCTCCGACGCTCCGATGAAGGTAGAAACGACCGTCTCCAGGTTCTCCGACGCTCCGATGAAGGTAGAGACGACCGTTTCTAGGTTCTCCGACACTCCGATGAAGGTAGAAACGACCGTCTCTAGGTTCTCCGACACTCCGATGAAGGTAGAAACGACCGTTTCTAAGCTCTCCGGAACTCCGGAGATAACATTTTACCTGCAAAATTTGTTCATCGAAACTCCGGAGGTGAAATTTTGCAAATGTCCAACCTCCGACCCCTGCCCACTAATCACTAACCACTATTTTTCCTTTCGCGGGAATACAAAATCACCCCAAAAACTCCCTTTTCGCGCTTAAAACCCGCACGGCGAAGCCGCGCCACTCTCTACACTCTTCATTCCTAATTTCTAATTTTTGATTTATGAACGATTTCTCCGCAAAGCCTCTTGCCGAACGTCTGCGCCCGACTTCTCTCGATGATTTTTTAGGGCAAAATAAAATTCTCGGTGAGCAAAGCATGTTACGCCACAGCGTAGAAACCGATAACGTTCCTAGCATGATTTTTTGGGGACCTCCGGGCTGCGGAAAAACGAGCTTAGCCAACGTTATTCATTTGAATACCCAGAAAAGATTCGTCGCCATGTCAGCGGTCGAATCCGGAGTCAAAGAAGTTAAAAGCGTTTTAGCCGAAGCGAAAACGTATCAAGACTTGGGCAAAGGCACGATTCTTTTCATCGATGAAATTCATCGGTTCAACAAAAGCCAGCAAGATGCGCTTTTAAAAGCCGTCGAAGAAGGAACGGTTACCCTCATCGGGGCGACGACGGAAAATCCCGGATTCGAAGTCAATTCCGCTCTCCTTTCCCGCTGTCAACTCATCCTATTTGCGCCGCTTTCTTCCGAAGAACTTTCAAAGCTCACCCTCCGCGCTCTCCGCGAAGATCCCCGCGGGCTTCAACTTCGCGATGTGGAAATTTCCGACGAAATCATCGCCAAATTAGTCGCCCAAGCCGATGGCGATGCGCGTTTTTTGCTCAATCAAATCGAATGGATTGCAAAAAATCTCGGCGAAAAAAAAGTCATCGACGAAAAACTTCTCGAAACCATTCAATACAGAAAGCCGTTACGTTACGACAAATCGAGCGAAGAACATTACAACTTAATTTCTGCGCTGCACAAATCCGTCCGCGGAAGCGATCCCAACGCTGCTGTTTATTGGCTGCACCGCATGATTCAAGGCGGAGAAGATCCGCGGTTTATTTTACGCCGACTTATCCGCATGGCGATGGAAGACATCGGACTTGCCGACCCGAATGCAATTCTCTTAGCCAACGCAGCCCGAGAAGCTTTTGATTTTTTAGGCGTTCCCGAAGGTCTTATCGGACTCGATGAAGTCGCAATTTATTTAGCGCTCGCCCCGAAAAGCAATAGCGTGGAACTCGCCGGAATGAAAGCCGATGCGCTCATTAAGCAAACAGGAACATTACCCGTTCCCAAAGCTTTTCGCAATTCGGTAACCAAAGTCGGAGAACAACTCGGCTACGGCAACGGCTACCGCTACGATCACGATAGCCCCGATGCTTATTCCGCCCAAGATCATTTGCCAAAAGAACTCGCCCATACCGAAATTTATCAGCCGACAGAATATGGCAAAGAAAAGAAACTCGCCGATCGTTTAAAAGAATTAAAAGCGATTGCCGCTGCCCGCAATGCAAAGCAATAATGCTTATTGCATTTCTTCTTTGACTTTTTTCTTCAAATCTTTCAATTTCCAACGCGTGCGTTTGTCTTCAACGACAAAGTCATTGCGGACGCCACGCTTTAACGCGGCATCGATTAAATCCAACGCTTCTTGATAACGCTTTTGATCTAAACGAAGTTCTGCGATAAATAACATTGTATTGATATCTGCGGGATCTTGTTTGTGCGCCATCACCAAATATTTATCCGCTAAATCTTTATCCGGCCAACTGAGCAAAAATGGAACATATGGCAGTAATTGATGCGCCCGCCCTAAAAATTGCCAATTTTCTGCCGCTGTCGAAAGATCGCGGACTTTCTTCGCTGCCCCTTCTTTTACCGCTTGCCATGCACCATATTCCCGCGCCCAAAGCGAAAGATTCTGCGCATATAGCGACATAATCGTCTTATTTTTCGGATATTTGGCGTGCATATCTTCGCCGAATTTTTTGGATTCTGCAAAGAGTTTTAATCGCACTTCATGATTAAAAACAGCGTAACAACCTTTGAAGTAATACGCATAGAGTAATTGTTCTGCGGCTTTTTCTTGCACGCTAGAATCTTTCAATGCGCGTTTATACGCATTGATCATCTTTTCGACAACCAAGGAATCCGCATGATCATTTTTGGAATTTTTCGCCCGATTTTTAAACCAATAATTTCCGGTTTCAAAATCTTGATTTGCTAACGCAAAGCACGCAAGCAAAAGGACGACACCAAGAATGCGGAACATATTTCAGGCTAAATTTTCCAGGTCTGCAGAAGTTTATTCACCGACGCAATGCGGCTTTTTTCTTCATCGGTCCCGTGAAACGCCTTAAAAAGAAGGTTGCGATATTCCATCAATGCGGTGCGAATAATGACTTTTTCTTCTTTTTTTAGCATAGTGAACCTAAGTTAAAATAATTCCGAGAAATTCGAACTTACAAAAAATTACTTTTTACGTTTTTGTTTTCCGTTAAAGTAATCCATTTGACGCGTCGAACCGAGAACAGCGTGCCACAGCGGACTATCCGGTTTAATTTTACGGCGTTCGCTCACCGCAAAATCGATTGGCACGTGAGTAAATTTGCCATTCATGCTGCCGACGACCATATTCGTCTTGCCCGCCATCGCAGCGTGCACAGCATTTTCTGCAAGTTGATAGCAGAAAATCGCATCGGTTCCTTTCGCGGGAATACTGCGCACGGTATAACTCGGATCAAAATATTTGATGTTGATTTCCATGCCGATTTTTTTGAAATGTTCATCGATTTTTTCGACTAGATAATCGCCGATGTCATATTTCAAAATATTGCCCGATGCATCTTTCCGTTGTGGAAGACCTTTGAACAAATGTTGGCCAGCGCCTTCGGCGACTACGACAACCGCATGCGTTTTTCCGATGGCATAACGATTTTCAAGAGCGTTGAAAAGTCCGCCTTCGCCTTCCAATTTAAAAGGCACTTCGGGGATTAAGCAGAAATTCACCACCGTCGTAGCAAGTGCTGCGTCTGCAGCGATAAATCCAGAGTCGCGGCCCATAAGCTTTACCAAACCGAGGCCGTTATAAGCGCCATTTGCTTCGCAGTGAGCGCTGTTAATCACCGCACAAGCTGCGAGCACAGCCGTTTCGAAACCGAATGTTCTATCGACCAAGTTCAAATCGTTATCGATTGTTTTCGGAATGCCGATGACCGAAATCGGTTGATGTCTGCGTTTGATTTCGTTCGCAATATCGCGGGCGCCGCGGAGAGTACCATCGCCGCCGATGCAGAAGAGCATATTGATATTCAAACGCATTAACGTATCGACCATCACTTCGGCGCTTTGTTCTCCACGAGAACTGCCGAGGATTGTTCCGCCGTCTTCTTGAATGTTGTCAACGATATCCGGGTCTAAAATTTTCGGCGCATAACCGTATTCCGGATTGAGTCCGCGGTAACCATACGGAATTCCGAAAATATTGCGGACACCGTAATCAAACCAAAGCACGCGAACGAGACTTTTAATCACGTTGTTTAATCCCGGGCAAAGACCGCCGCAAGTCACGATTGCAGCGCGCGTCCAAGACGGATCGTGATAAATCATTTCACGAGGACCTGCCGCTTCCAAAGAAGGAATCGCTTTCCCGAGTTTCACAAATTTTTCCAAGGCGTCGACATCCGTAGCGAGACTCACCCGCCTAGAATCATCGACAAATTTGAGTCCCTTCATCGGGGAAACAAGTGTTGCCTTGCCAACTGTTTCGATGGAAAGATCGTAGCTGTCCGGATTTTCGAGAATATCTTCTTTGGTCATAAAAGCCTCGCTTTCTTTTCTCAATTTAGCAAAAGAGTGTAAAAAAGGAACTATTCTAAGCGTTAAGAACGAAAAATTTAAGCGCTGAATGAATCAAAAATGTTTCTTAAATGTTGATTAACGGCAAATGCAATTTTGTGCGCAATCCTGGATTTGCATTTTCAATTTCAATTTTCATATTCGTTTTATCGCAAAGTTTTTTCACCATCGAAAGTCCGATGCCCGTGCCCGCCGTCGTCCGAGTCATTTCATTGCCGACGCGGTAAAATTCTTCGAAGACGTGATGCATTTCTTTCTGCGGAATTCCAGGTCCGTAATCGCGGACAACAAAATAAACATCGTTTTCGGTAACGCGCAATTCGAGAGCAATCATTTTATACGAAGATTCGCGGGCAAATTTCAGCGAATTGTCCACGACGTTCATCAAGATTTGCATGACCGCATCTTTGTCGAGCATTAACTGCAAATTGCAAATGTCGCTTGTCACCGTCAAATCGAATCCGTTCTTTTCCACATTTTGCGCATAAGTTGCGACGAAATTATCGAGAATTGTCTTCGGATTGATTTTCGTAAATTGCACATTCCAGTTGCCACGTTCAAGCTTCGAAAGATTGAGCACATTTTGAATTAAGCGCGACAAGCGCTCTGTTTCGCTCACGATTAAACCGTAATATTTTTGCCGTTTTTGTTCATTGGCAACCCAAGAATTTTGAAGCAATTCCGCATACATACGAATCGCCGTCAGCGGAGTTTTTAATTCATGACTCACCGCCGAAACAAAGTCCTGTCGTTTATTCGCTAACGCCAGTTGGCTTTTCGTCGAACGATAGACTGCGATGAAACCGCCCGCGAGAGCTGCAAACATAATGAATCCAATGACGATTAAAAAGACGCTACTGCGACTCGAACTGTCTTCGGTCAAATGCACCGTGAGCTGCATTTCGTTTAACGGAAATTGCAGCGGAATTTCAAGCAAAATGCCGCGCGTATTCGCCTTCGATCCAAATGTCACAAATGATTTTTGACGGCTACCGAATTCGAGAGTAATTCCTTGTTCCGCAGGATTAAATTGTAATTCGTTGACGACTAAATTTTCGAGATATTGCCGCACGCGCACTGCGTAACCTTGAATAAATTGTTCATTATTCCGCCACACATTGCGATAATAAACAATGTAATTCTCATTAAACTTGGCTTGGAACGGATCGATTTCCACTTCTAAAATATTCGGAATTTGAATGGAATCGTCTTCGGTTTCTTCCACTCCATTTTCCGAAATGCGCCGGATGCGCGCTGATTCGACATCGAATAAAAAACTTTCTGTCTGCGAACTTTGTTCGTAACGCCGCTGAAATTTTTTGGAATCATTTAATTTCACAGCGAGCTTTAAATTTTTTCCATAAAGCCTATCCAAACTGTCCTGCGTACTCGCTTGCACTTGAGTTCGGCTTAAGCCTTCGTTGTGAATTCCCAACTGCTTTAACACATTCTGAATGCTGTCGCGGACAATTTCTCGTTTTGTGCGATCTTCAACGGGAATTTTTTCCAAAATGCCATCGGGAAGAACGGGCGTGTGCATACCGCCATCGGGATCGAGCTGAAAGTAGCCAATCATTCCACCGTAATGACTGCGAATCGGCATTTCCGCGAGCTTTGAAATCGTCACTTCTTCGCCGCCGATAATGGGAACCGCCCGAATAAAACGATATTCCGAATAAGAACGTTGCTCTTCCACTGCTAAATCATCGTAAATACGCTGATTGAGCATTTGCAAAATAAAATACGCTTGTTCCTTATACGCGTATTGCGATTCCGTTTCAAAATGTTTATACGAATTGACTAAAAGGATCGCGACGGGAATCGCGATCACTAAAAATAAAAACGTAAAAATGAGCTTGAGCCGGTTCATCAGTCCGGTGTTTCTCGCAGTTGATAACCTTCTCCGCGGAATGTTACGAGCAAGCACGGATGCGCCGGATCATCTTCAATTTTTTTGCGGAGCTTTGTAATGTGAATATCCACCGTCCGCGTATCGACATTTTCTGCGTTTTCGTAGCCCCAGACTTTGTTCAAAAGTTCTGCACGCGGCACAGCGCGGTCGCGATTCGCCCACAAATATTCCAAAATTTCAATTTCTTTGCGGGTAAACGAAAGCTTTTCCGAACCGCGGAAACCGTTATATTCGCGGAAGCTCACGCGGAGATTTCCTGCAACCAATTTTCCATCGCTTTCCATCACCTGACGCGAACGGCGAAGTACTGCTTCGATGCGAGCGAGTAACATCGGCACCGCAAACGGCTTTGGCACATAATCGTCTGCGCCATATTTCAGTCCATCGATGATATCTTTATCCGTATTCTTCGCCGAAAGAATAATAATCGGCACATCTTTATCTTTTTCGCGGATTTTATCGCAAACGGTAAAACCATCCATTCCCGGGAGCATTAAATCCAAAAGGATAAGCCCATACATTCCGCTTAAGCCTTCGTTCAATCCCGAAATGCCGTCGGCGACATGCTTCACATGATAACCTTGAAATTCCAAAAGATCGACAAGACCTTCTGCAATCGCAATTTCGTCTTCGATGACGAGGATGGTTAAATTCGTATTTTTCTTATCCATGCGAAAACTCCGAGAAATTAAAGGGCAAATCCAACGCCTGCTTCCATGACGAACGATGAAGCATCCACTTCGGAATCATAATCGATACCAAAGTAATACTTTCCGTTAATGTAAGCCGCAATCGGAATAATCGGCAACTTGGCGCGCACACCCACGAGAATGTGTCCGCCGAGATTCGTATTCAAACCTTCATCTTGCAATTCATCCGAAAGGTCGCTCGCGAGTTGCTTCATTTGATCCGGAGTCACCGTTCCGCTAGCGAGTGCCGTTTGCAAATCCCCTGTAATTTTATCGGTATATTTCTTGATATACTTCGTCGTCATCACCGGCGTGCTCAAATAATAGGTAATGCCGCCGCCGATATACGGACGAATAATAGGGAGGCAAGTAATCGGATAAGTAATTGAAATGTCGCCGTTCATCGCAATAAATTTCGGCGAAGCTTTGCCGAACGGCACCCCATCAAATTCGAGTTCAATGTCTTGTTCATTTTTAATGGCGCCATCGGGACCTTTTATCGTGAGCGAAGAACTGTAAGAACCCCACTGCAAGTTATAAGTCGCTTCGACATCGATAATCGGGAGGAAATCAATCCACAGTTTTAAACCAAAACCCTGTAAACTGCTAAACGAGCCGTGACGATATTCGACGCTGCCGAGAGAAGTTGCTTTGCCATCGGCATCGGATCCCGATAAATTCATCAAATGTTCATTTTGAACCGCATCCATACTCGTTCCAAAATTCGGCGCATAATGAAAGCCAATACCGATCAAAGCGAAAGACGGCGAAATGCACAGCGCAAAAGCCGCTGCAAGCAGTTTCAAATTCATACCGAGAACTCCTAAATAGGGTAAGGGTTACCCCCAAACTATATTAAAATGTTAAAAAACGAAAATATTTTTTGCATTTATCCGCATTCTTCGCCAAATTTGTCACATTTTTTGCATTAAAAAACGCCCCGCAATGGGGGCGTTTTTCTAGACTGCTTTTCCTTTTATGCTTGCGCTTGAATCGAAGTTAATGCAATCGTGTAAACGATATCTTCAACGAGCGCGCCGCGAGAAAGATCGTTCACCGGTTTTGCAAGACCTTGAAGCATCGGACCGACAGCGATTACGCCCGGAGCCGAACGTTGCACCGCTTTGTAACAAATATTTCCCGCAGAAAGGTCGGGGAAAATGCAAACGGTTGCTTTGCCCGCAATAGCGCTTTCCGGCGCTTTGAGCTTTGCCACATTTTCCGTCGTCGCCGCATCATACTGCAGCGGTCCATCCACCGGAATATCGGGGCGAGCTGCGCGAATTGCCTGCGTCGCATTGACGACCAATTCCACATCGTCGCCTTTGCCACTTTTCCCGGTGCCGTAGCTGAGCATCGCAACGCGAGCCGGAATATTGAAAGCCTTTGCCGTATCGTAACTCTGAATAGCGATGCCCGCTAATTCTTCGGAAGTCGGGTTCAAATTGATTGCGCAATCGCCAAAGACATATGTCTGCGACGGCAAGCAAACAAAGAAGACCGAGCTAATCGACTTCACTCCCGGAGCGCATTTAATTACTTGCAAAGCGGGACGAACGGTATCAGCGGTCGAGTGCACGGCGCCCGAGACAAGACCATCGACTTCGTTCTTTTTTAACATCATCGTGCCGAGGAAAACCGGATCTTGCAAAGTCAAGCGCGCTTTTTCTTCGGTCATGCCTTTTGCTTTACGGAGTTCCACCAAAAGCGGCACATATTTTTCGGCCAATTCTGCGGACGGTTCAATGATTTCAAAACCAGCAGGAATTGTCAAATTCTGGCGAGCAGCTTCGGCTTCGACATCGGACTTTTTCGCAATCAAAACGGGGATTGCGATTTTCCGTTCGTAAACTTCGACGGCAGCTTTGAGAGTGCGCGGTTCGGCGCCTTCCGGAAGCACAATGCGTTTTAAATTCCGCGAAGCGAGCTTCAACAAATTGCGACGGAATTCTGCCTGCGAAATGCGATGTTCCGTTTCGGATGCGAGAATTTTTTTCACCGCTTCTGCGTTCATCGAATCGCCGTCTGCGCAAACAAATGCGACGCGAGCTTTTTGCAACGTAAAATCCGCAGCAACAAGAGCGCCGGCTTCATCCGAATCGGCGACGAGAATAACATCGGCATCCAAAGCCGCAGCGATTTGAATATTCACCCATTCAGCGCGGGCGCTTTCGGCAAACGAAACGCCGGTAACGACAAGCGCTTCTGCCGAAGATTCCTGCACAATTCCCACCAATTCTTCCATCGCAGCATCCGCTTCGACAGAACGCAACGCAGCCGGAACCTTTTCCGACGCAGCAAAAGACGCCACAGAGGCGGCTTCTTTTTTCACAATTTCGAGAACAGAACCTGCTGCTTTCGCAAGGTCAATTCCAGCGGCTGCTGGCGCAACCAAAAAAACATGTTTCATTTTCTTCTCCATTGAGTTTTTCATTATTATAGCTAATTCAAAATGCAAAAATGCATATCAATTCAAAAAATTTTCATCTGTAAAAGCTCATTTTGTGAGAACTGCAAACGAAGCGTAAATTGATTAATTTTTTAATAGCTGCAAGCAAGAAATTTCACCTTAATAAATCGCACAAATTCATTAAGGATAGTAGAAAAATTTAAGCAAAAGTTTCAAAATAGCGTTTAATTTTTTATATTCAAATCGGGATTGATATGCTGAATCAGATTTAAAAATCTGATGCTCTACGCCGGTGCGAAGCGTGAAGACACAATTCTTGTGAACGCCGATATTCAAAGAAGCAATCGCAGTCGGCTTTTATTTTTCCTGCATATCGTCATCGCATTTCTCGCCGTTCTTTCCATTTTCGCTCTGACCAATTCCGAGCTCATCGAACAACGAAAAATTTACATTTCCTTGTTGCTCATCGAAGGCGTTTTAGCGCTCATCAATCATCACTTTACCCAAACTCGCCCCTTTCTTTTAAATCTAACGATTGAATTATTTTTGTCCTCGCTTTTAATTTATGGAATTATTTTAGGCGTCTTTTTAAATCCCACCGAATATTCTACATCCTTTGTCGCCTTCATTCTCACTCTTCCCATTTTATTTTTACGTCGACCGATTGTCGCCATCGCTCAAATTTTACTCTTCGTTTCTTTATTCATTTTTTTAGTCGTGCAAGTAGAAAGTCCGAATGTCGTCTTCGGCGATGTTTTGAACGCTACCGTTTTTGGTGCAGGCAGTATTGTTTTATCAACGTACATTATGAAAACGATGATGCAAAATCAGATTTTAAAATTCAAAACCGCTCGCATCGCCAACGAAGATCAACTGACCGGACTTTTAAACCGCAACTGTTACGAAACGCAACTGAAAAATTATCCGAGTCTTTGCACGAAAACTTTATCGTGCATTTACATCGATGTCAACGGACTCCACACTCTCAATAATCAAAAAGGGCACGAAGCCGGCGATAAAATGCTCCGATTTATTGCGAAAGAATTTCAAATGCGTTTCGGGAAAAATCACACTTATCGCATTGGCGGCGATGAATATGTCGCCTTTGCAATGGATTCGAATAATTCGACGATTGCGCAAAAAATTCAAAAATGTGTTCAACAAGTCAAATCCCAAAATTATCATGTTGCCTGCGGTTACTTTACTGCGCCCGCAGAAAATCTCGACATTAGCGAATTGATTAAGTCCGCCGAATCCAATATGTACACCGCCAAATCAGAATATTATTCCAAATTTGGCGTCGCACAACGAGGCTTCCGCGAATAATCGCTAAATGTCAAATAATTTATCGGGAAATTCTTTGGAATTGCGAAGCGATAAAATTTCAATGTTCAATGCCGTTTCAATTCCTGCTGCGAGAATTTTAATCGTCACCCGTTTCAGTTGATCATTCGCATCGTAAACAAATTCCATTTGACTCGAACTTTCCGCATTTTGCGTTTCCAATTTTTCAAAGCGTTTCTTTTTGGCATTGTAAAATACAACCGCCGAATCGCCGCGAATTTGATAAATGTCATCCGTAATTTTTTGCGGTTCTTGCCACTTTCCCGAATCTAGCGGATTAAAGAGAGCGTATTTCTGCGTTTCTAAAAGTTCACCTGTATAATTTGAAATTTTCACTTGTTTTGTTTTTAGATCAACCGTTTTCATTTTTTGATGATGAATAATTGTCCGCGTTTCCACAAGTGGCGTTTTCATTTCGGAATAAATTTTATCCGCTCCTTTTTGCACATGCAAAATTTTCATCGTCTGCGAAGTCGGAATCGCATCGGATTGCATGCTCACTTCCAAACTCAATTCCAATGAATCTTTTGGAATCGAATTTTCACACAATTCCGCTTTTACTTTTTCCAAAGTTAAAGCATTTGAAACGCCCATCAAAAGGGCAATCCACAACAGAATTTGTTTCATTTTTTTCCTCCTATTTTTAGGTTTTTCTAATCCTTCACGCAACGGAGTGACATGCGATATAAACTATTGAAAGGCGTTATATCTTGTTCAATTTTAACGGAATAAATCATCCCATCTGACATCGGAGTGGATGTCCAAAAAAGGGCATCAAATTTATAAAATTCAATATGATTTTTTCCAATATATGCACCACCTAATAAAGCAGAAAATCCACATTCATCATTTCCTGTTCTATAACTACTTGAAATGGAATCATTACGAAGTCGATTTGCTGATTTCTGATTATATCCGTCCCCAATTTCATTAACTAGAATATCCCATTCAGCAAGAGATGGCACATGCCAACCAGCAGGACATACGCTTGCGACTAAATTTTCATCGAGTTCTGCTAAGCCGTCGCCATTTTTTTGCAAAGAATAAAAGCGTCCGTAAGTATCGCAAAATCCGTTTAAGCTATCGTAACAAACGCTATATTCTGCATTATATTTCAAATTTTCCGCCATCCAAATTTGATCGCCTATCGTCGTATATTTGTAAACTTGTCCATCGCGCTCATCGATAAATGTGCCGCGGCCACTTTCCGGGCAAACATCTCCTGCAGAAAATCCAGCGCTTGAATCCGAACAGGCAAAAATGAAAATCGACATAACTGTGAGCATAAAAATTCCAAAAAACTTTTTCATCATTACTCCTTAATGCAGCGAATGGAAATTTTACCCCCTAACAGATTTACATATCCCACACTACTTTCAACATAAATATTACGATTATAATAATCTACATCACTATTAAAATTCGGCGTAGATACAAAATTTGCATCTATTCCAAACCGTTCTGGCGCTACAAAATTTAATGCATATCCAGCAGGTAATACATTAAAGCCACATGCATCTATTCCTGATTTACGCAAATATCCCCAATATGTTTGGCTTTTTAATCTTTCAGCCGCAAGCTCTTCATCACCATTTCCCATTACCTGAATAAGAATATCCCAATCCTCTTCTGAGGGAATTTTCCAACCTGTAGGACAAACGGACGCTACTAAATTTGAATCTAATTGTCCAAATTCTTCATTTTTCATCAAAGAATAAAATCTTCCAAAGATTTCACAGAAATTATCAATTCCTTCATAGCAATAACTATGTGGCGAATCGTAATTTAAATTTTCCGCCATCCAAATTTGATTGCCAATCGTCGTATATTTGTAAACTTGTCCGTCGCGGTCATCGATAAATGTGCCGCGTAAATTTTCCGGACAAATGCTCGCCGCATCAAAGTCGCTTGCGCTGCTGCTATTTTCGGAGCATGCAACCGCCCAAAGGCAAATCGCCAACAGTCCAAACCTCAAAATAAATTGCATAAATTTTCCTTAGTGAAAAAGTTCCCAGGTTAAAATTTTTCTAATCCTTAACGCAACGGAGTGACATGCGAGCAAAATTTACTGACAACGAAATTTCATTTTCTACATGAATCGAATAATAATATTCATATCTCGGTGTTGTTGTCCAGAAAAAAGCATCAAAGTCTAAATAAACTTGAAAACTGTCATCAAAATAAGCTCCGGCAGGTATAGCAGAAAAGCCACATTGGTTGTTTGGAGTTTTACCCCACTCCCAAGAATTTTCTTTTTTTATTACTTTAGCCGATTCTTTATTATTCATTCCACCCACTTCATTTATCATCGTTTCCCATTCGGCAAGCGAAGGCACATGCCAACCTGCAGGACATACGCTTGCGACTAAATTTTCATCGAGTTCTGCTAAGCCGTCGCCATTTTTTTGCAAAGAATAAAAGCGTCCGTAAGTATCGCAAAATCCGTTTAAGCTATCGTAACAAACGCTATATTCTGCATTATATTTCAAATTTTCCGCCATCCAAATTTGATCGCCTATCGTCGTATATTTGTAAACTTGTCCGT